>JAZURZ010000001.1:0-9011 GCA_045606465.1 Clostridia bacterium
TGTTACCATTTTCGTCCTCAAGCATAATTATGTTATCTTCCATTTTTAAATCTCTCCATTCCTTATTAGTATGTATATTTTATTATAAGGCTATTAATTTGTCAACCATTATTTTAAAATTATCAGCATTAAAAGGAAGATAAAAATTTATCTTTGAACTCGTCCCGAGCCATCACCGCCGACCAAGGCTTCAACGTCCTGTCTTGAAACCAGATTAAAGTCCCCTGGAATTGTATGCTTAAGAGCTGATGCTGCAACTCCAAATTCAAGAGCATCTTTGAAGTTTTTGCCATCTAAAAATCCACAGATTGTACCTGATGCAAAACTGTCGCCACCGCCAACTCTGTCAACAATCGGAGAAATTCTATATTCTCTTGAATGATAAAATTCCTTTGTATCCCTTGAATATATACATGCCGACCAACCATTGTCAGACGCAGAATGAGAAACCCTCAAAGATGAAATTACATACTCAAAATTAAACTTTTCCACCATCTGCTTAAAAATATCCTCATATCCTGCAAGCTCCAACTCTCCGCTTGTTACATCAGTATTTCCAGGCTTAAAGCCAAGTACCTTTTTAGCGTCCTCTTCGTTGCCTATGCAGATATCAACATATTTCATAAGATTTGTCATAATCTTCTGAGCCTTTTCACTTGACCAAAGCTTTTTTCTGAAATTTAAATCCACAGAAACCTTTACCCCATGCTTTTTGGCAGCCTTTAGGGTCACTTCTGTAAGCTCTGCTGCAGCATCTGATACAGCGGGAGTTATTCCTGTAAAATGAAACCAGTCAGTGCCTTGGAAAATTTTGTCAAAATCAAAATCATCCGCTGTTGCAGTTGAAATTGAAGAATGTGCCCTGTCATATACTACATTTGACGCACGCATTGAAGCTCCTGTCTCAAGAAAATATATTCCAAGACGTTCTCCGCCTCTTGCAATATTTTTTGTTTCTACATTCATTTTACGCAAAGCAGCAACTGCACACTCGCCTATTGGATTTTGGGGAACCTTTGTTACAAATTCTGCATCATGTCCATAGTTTGCGCATGACACTGCAACATTAGCCTCACCGCCTGTAGGCATCAGCTTTGCCTGAGGAAGAGGACCCTTTATGTCTTTGATTATTGTGGGGCCAAAAAGGTCAGCAGGGAAAATTTTTACAATATCCACACCCGATTCCATAGCGGTTATAACCTCAGTAATGGTCATGCAGCCTGCCATATATGGCAAACGATAGCGCCCGCACAGCTTTGCAGTTTCTAAATTAAAGCCAGGGCTTACAATATAATTTGCGCCCGACAAAATAGCAATTCTTGCAGTTTCTGAATCCAGAACAGTTCCAGCTCCCAAAAGCATTGAGCCGTCTGGATATCTTTTTGCAAGCTCTTCTATAACCTTATGTGCCTAAGGGACAGTAAATGTAAGCTCTATAGAGGGATATCCTCCCTCAAGGCAAGCGTCTGCTATTTTAATTGCCTGCTCCGAGCTTTCGGCACGAACTACTGCAACAAGACCCGCATCGGTAAGTTTGGTTAAAATTTTTTCCTTTTCCATATTATTCCTTCTCATAAAATATATGCATGGCAAGACAGCCCAACAGCCAAAACTTTCCACTATTTTCATATACTTTAAATTTTGTTTTTTTAAAAAAATTGACAAAATATCAACATTTACCTATATAATTATACCTTTAAAAGAAAACTTTGCCAACCTATATTTTAAAATTGCTCCTTTTATTTACATTATTTTAAAAGCCTTGACTTTTTATCCTTTTTATTATAAAATATTTGTCGGAATTTGTTTTTTAAATTATACATTTGAGGTGACATACATTGAATTTTATTTCTATAGATTTTGAAACTGCAACATCTTTTCCATCAAGCATTTGCAGCATGGGATTTTGTGTTGTGGAAGATAACAAGATTGTGTCAAAAAAGGAAATTTTGATACGTCCCGAGCCTTTTGAATTTAATGATTACAATATATTAATTCATGGTATCACACCCGAGCTTGTGTGGGATAAACCAAGATTTTGCGACTTGTGGGACGATATTCTTCCCCTTGTGGAAAACAAGCTTATAGTAGCGCATAATGCATCCTTTGATGTGGGAGCTATGAGAGCCACATTGGATACTTTCGGGATAGAATATCCCACTTTTGACTACATCTGCACTGTCAAGCTGTCGCAAAAGGCATATCCCGACCTTCCCAGCCACAAGCTCAATGCTATGGCAGAGGCTTTAGGGCTTTCCTTTAATCATCATCACGCAGGAGATGATGCATATATTTGTGCAGAACTTCTTTTAAGAATTATGAAGGATTTTAATCTTGAAACTTTAGAAGACATTGAAAATAAATTTGAAATAGGCATCGGCAAGATTTTCCCGGGATGCTATATTCCCTGCACAAAATCTAAAAAAAGCAAGGCAAGAAAAGCTATCGCAAAAAAAGAGTCATAAAAATACTGCGGCAAAATTTTTTATTTTACCGCAGTATTTTTTTTGTTACGCAAGATAAATTTTAAAGCTCTATTTCAAAAGCCGCAAATTCATATGGATATAAAATACCATCTAAAACAACAGAATTTCCTTCTTTGTGTCCCTTGCAGTTTACAAATTTTATTTTTTCAAAATTCGCATTTATACAAATTTTTGCATTTTTAATTTTATCAGGGAAAATATTGCAAATTGCAACTGATAAAGCCTTATCATTTTTCTTTGCTATAATATGAAGCTTTGGATAGTTTCCTCCTGAATGTACCAGCAAGCCATCGCCAGACAGCCATTTTATGCTATCCTCAAGCTGTCTTCTCCTTGCATAGTGCTCACACCAGCCCCATTGTCCATCAACATCTTTTGCATCAAAAGGATAAAATAAAAATCTTTCTTTGCAAGCATTTTCATAGTGTATTGCACCGGGGAATGTTTTTTCACCCTTTTGATATTTAGTAATTAAAATAGCATTTTCTTTTGGAATATACTTAACAAAATTTCTCCATGGCGCCAAGCCCACATGAGTATCTTCCTTTATATAAATTTCTCTCGGTTCGCCCGTAAAATCCGCTATTTTGCTATTTTCATTTCCTTCAAAGGCCTCTATTCCTACGTCTATTCCTCTTTTTATTAATATTTTTGCGGCAGGTGCATCTATAATTGAGCCAAAGCGTAAATCTTCTTTTTTAATATAGCGTGCCTGCTCACCGAATATTATATTAACGCCGCCTTTTTCATAGCTTATAGGAAGTGAGTTTCTTACTGCAAAATGTATTTCAGGGTTATATAAATCATTTTGTATAACATTTAATAAATCAGGAGTATCAGTATTGAGTTCTTCATTTTCTAAAATATGCATATGTGTGCATGGTTTTACGCCTATTGCCTTTTTATCTTTGAATATCTCCTCAATCTCTTTATAAAGAGGCAAATTCTCTTCATGCAAATCTATATATCCCGTCTCATAATCTGTGTCTGCCACATAATCCAGCATATATTTTAATATTCCATCAGTGCTTTGGTCTGCACGCAAAAGAATATGGCACTACTTCGCCAGCAAAATTAAGCTTAAAGCCAGAAACCAAGATAAAGAAAATCAAAGCCACAAACGACGTCACTGCCGAAAAAAGCAATGTGTTTGGATTTTTACATTTTTCATTGCACTGCTTTGTTACTATACCTTGATAAGAACAAAAAAAGACATCCAGAAGAAGTAATAAGTATTGCATAAAAATGCCCCCATTTTTTTAATTTTCCAAATTACACCGCGAGGAATTATAACACATGTAAAAATGAAAGTCAAGCACTTAAAATAAAAAAATTATAGTTTTATTTTCTTTATATTAACGTCAACTTTTCTCACATTTACCGAGGTATGATAATCAACACTTTTTATTATTATCTGCTGAAGTTTTTTTGCAATTTCCATAATGTTACAGCCATAACAAACTGTAATAAAAATTGAGATTTGTGCGCCATCCGAAGTGTTACTGACAACCACAGAGTTTACTCTTTCTACTCCTTCAATTTTTCCCGCCTCAAAGCTTGCAATATTGCTCACAACACTGTCTGAAATTGTGTATTCTCCCATATAGCTAAATGTAGGACGCACTATTGATTTATCCTCCGTCATAGCAGCAGTTTTCCCAAAGCTTTTTTTAATATATCTTAAAGGGTGAAGAAAGTATCCCGAAAAGTCCTGCTTAATTTCAAAAACAGGGACAGGAATTACATGCTTACCCTCTTTTGTTCTCATTCTTATTGCCTCGTCCATCTCCTCTTTGGTTGCAACATCTTCTATTTTTATTATTTTTGATATGGGTTCAATTTCCAACTGCTTTGCAATTCTTTCGGTCATTGCAAAGGAGGTCCCCAAAATAATTATTTTTTCTAATTTATTTTCTTTTATAGCCATCTTTACATCATTGATATGCTCCTGGCGTGTAAATAACGCACGACGCACTGCTGCAAGCTTAGTAGATTCTTTTTTTGCAGAATAACCTGCAAGAACCTTATTTTTAGAAATTAAAAGACCATCGTCTATTATTGCATCCGCTCCAAGCTCGTTTGCTATTGTTACCGAGCGATGGCTCTTTCCCGTTCCGCTCGGGCCTATAAACGCAATTACTTCCATACTATTTTTTGCCCTTTCATAAAATAAAACTGTTTTTTAGCTATCCAACACTCTATATAAAAGAGCGGCGTCGTTTTTTAATACATGCTCTTTTATGTCGGCAACCTCTACCTTTATTATTCTCTCTCCCATGGTTATTTCAATTATATCTCCCTCTTTTACATCATAGGATGCCTTGACAATTTTACCATTGCATGATATTCTTCCCGCATCGCATGCTTCATTTGCAATTGTGCGACGTTTTATAAGGCGTGATACCTTTAAAAATTTATCTATTCTCATTAATTTAAAACCTTTCTTTATTTTTTAGATACACAAAAACGGGAACCTTATGAAAAAGCTCCCGTTTATGCCATCTGAACCAAAAAATTATTTGTTTACAGCATCCTTCAATGCTCTGCCTGCCTTGAACGCAGGTGACTTTGAAGCAGCAATCTTAATAGCTTCACCTGTTCTGGGGTTCTTTCCGGTTCTTGCTCCTCTTTCTCTAACCTCGAAAGTACCAAAGCCAACCAACTGAACCTTGTCGCCATCAACCAATGCATTTGTGATTGCTTCGATTACAGCGTTAACTGCTTTTTCGGTATCCTTCTTTGTCATTTCGGTCTTTCCCATAACAGCTGCAACTAATTCGCTCTTGTTCATTGTTATTCCTCCAATAAGTTAAATTATTTTTTAAAGGACATACACATTACCCTATATATCCCACTACATCTAATTGTATCCTCAAATTCTTAAAATGTCAATACTTTCTTTAAAAATTATTTGCATATTTTGAATATTTTATCACTTTTTACTATTTTTTCTTCACTTTTTTCCACAATTCGTCCATTTTTTGGGGCGAAAGCGATGAAAAATCCTCTCCGCTTGATATTGCAAGCTCCTCCATTTTTGCAAATCTTTTTATAAATTTATCGGTTGCATCTGCAAGAGCTATCTCAGGAGTAAGCTTTAAAAAGCGTCCCAGATTAACCACGCTGAATAAAAGGTCACCATATTCTTCGGAAATTTTTTCCTTTTTTTGTTGTGACATCGCTTCTTTTAGCTCAGTTTTTTCTTCTTCAATTTTTTCTATAACTCCCGATACATCATCCCAATCAAAGCCACACGCCGATGCCTTTTTTTGTACCTTTTCAGCACGCATAAGAGCAGGCAGGCTATGAGGCACATCATTTAAAAGGTCGGTATTGGTTTTTAACCCTTTTTCCTTTTTCTTATTCTTTTCCCAGGTTCCGAGGGCATCTTCTTCAGACGCCGCTTTATCCTCACCGAAAACATGGCTGTGGCGAGTTATAAGTTTTGTGCAAAGCTCTCTTAAAATATCGTCAAAGTCAAAGGCACCACGTTCTTTTGCTATTGTAGCATGAAATGCAACCTGCAACAAAACATCGCCTAACTCATTGGAAAATGCCGCATCGTCGCTGCTATTGAGTGCATCTATTGCCTCGTAAACCTCTTCAATCATGCTTTTTTTAATGCTTTCATGAGTCTGAACTCTGTCCCACGGGCAGCCATTTTCTCCTCTTAATACCCTTAAAATTTCCAACAAATCTTCTATTGTATATTTTTTCTCCATTGCCTTTTCCTTTCTGCAGTATCATGCCAAATTTCCTTTTAAAACCGTTAAACCTTTGAATCTTTGATGATTACTCTTTTTTTAGCTATCTTCCCAAAGCATAAAAATCTTCAAAAAATCTGGGATAGCTTATATTTACGCAATCAATTTCATCTATTTCACAATCCCCTTCTGCAAGTTGCGCAAGGACAGTGAGACTCATTGCCATTCTGTGGTCGCCATAGCTTTTAAATTGCGCACCTTTTATACTTTTTCCTCCATTTATAATCATTGCGTCGGGGGTAGCTTCTATATCTATTCCACATTTTGAAAATTCTTCTACAACCGCCGCTATTCTGTCGGTTTCCTTGACCTTTAGCTCTTTTGCATCACGAATTATAGTTTTCCCTTTTGCAAAAGCTGCAGCAACTGCAATTATAGGAATTTCGTCAATTAATCGAGGTATTATTTCTCCGCCTATTTCGCAGCCTGAAAGAACTGAGGATTTTACCAAAATATCGCACACCTCTTCCCCTGCAGAAAGTCTTTTATTTTCTAAAGTTATATCAGCACCCATTTTCTCTAAAACTTCAATTATGCCTGAACGCGTGGGATTAATACCTACATTTTTTATATATATTTCGGAATTTGGCAAAACCGCTCCCAAAACCATAAAAAATGCAGCCGAGGATATATCCTTCGGAACTTCAAATTTTTGTGGTTTTAAGCTTTTTGGTGGCTCTATTTCTATGCTGGAGTCCCTTACCTTGATTGGTGCTCCCATTGCCGAGAGCATAAGCTCGGTGTGATTTCTTGATTTTATATCCTCACTTATTATGCTTGGAGAATCTGCATAAAGACCTGCAAGCAAAAGAGCAGTTTTAACTTGAGCCGATGCAACCTCGGTTTTATAATTTATTCCATGAAGCTTAGTTCCATAAATTTTTAAAGGGCAGTACTCTCCTTCAATTTTTGCGCCCATCTTTGAAAGGGGTTCTGTCACTCTTCTCATAGGACGCTTTTTAATTGATTCATCACCAGTTATTTCACAATCAAATTTTTGTCCTGCCAAAAGCCCTGCCAAAAGTCTTGTGGTTGTGCCGGAATTTCCGGTATAAAGTCTTGTTGTTGGCTCTTTTAGTCCGTAAAGACCCTTTCCAAAAACCCTTACATTGTCTTTTTTTTTCTCTATTTCTATTCCCATTTTCAAAAAACAGTCTATAGTTGAAAGACAATCTGCTCCGCTTAAAAAACCTGTTATTTCAGTTATTCCATCGCCCAGCGCACCGAGCATAACACCTCTGTGAGATATTGATTTATCTCCAGGTGGGGTTATTTCTCCTCTTGCTGATTTTATCTTTTTTATAGTATGCATATTTGTCACCCTTATACTTAGCCTAAAGAGACAAACTCTTTTTTTATCTCTTTAGGCGTGTTAGACTACCCTTGTATCTGTTTAAAATTATCATAAAGAAAGTATATCACAAATAAATTTATATAGCAAGATATTTTTTGAAGGGTGGTTTTTTAAAAAGTGTCAAACAAGCAAAGTTTTATTAAAGGAACTCTTATTTTGGTATGTGCAAATGCCATATCAAAAATTCTTGGGGCAATTTTTAAAATTCCCCTAACATATCTTCTTCGGGAGGAGGGTATGGCAATATACAATACTGCTTTTAGTGTATATTCCATGCTTTTATCCTTTGTTATTTCAGGTATGCCACTTGCAATTTCTAAAATTATAGCCGAAGAATATGCGCTAAAAAGGCTCGGAAATGTAAAAAAAATTGTTACTACATCAACCTTACTTTTGGGGACTTTAGGACTTTTGGGGAGCCTCTTTTTGTGGTTTGGTGCTGATTTTTTTGCTATTGCCATGAAAGAGCAAAAGGCCTTTTATTCCACAAGGGTCATTGCACCATCTGTATTTTTTGTAGCCCTTGGAACTGTGTGGAAAAGCTTTTATCAAGGGCGAGGGAACATGACACCTACTGCTGTTTCCCAGGTTATTGAAGCTTTTATAAAGCTTGTTGCAGGCTTTGGCTTTGCTTTTTATTTTCGTAATTTGGAAGTGGAACATACTGCTGCCGCCGCAATAATAGGGGTTTGCATAGGGGAAATTATTGCTACCTTTATTTTATTTGTTCAATATATTCCTTTTCACTTTTCTCCTGTAGACAGACCTGAAAAATCGAGCAGAAAAATTCTTTCATATATTATTTCTATCACAGCTCCTGCCATTATTGCATCGGTAATTTCAAGTTTTTTAAATTTAGTTGATATAACCTTTATAAGGCGCTGTCTTGAAGAAATTACCTTTACCCAAGAAAGTCTTGATTTATTTTTAAGGCTTTATGCCCCGCACACCACAATTTTTGATAATCTTCCCCAAACTCTCAAATTGGGTGCTGACGGTTCTCGTTGGCTTTTTGGTGCATATTCAGGATATGCGCTTACAATTTTTCATCTTCCCGTCGGCATTTTAGCAACTCTTGGAGTAAGCATACTGCCAATAATTTCAGGCTCATTGGCAACAAAAAATTACAATCGTGCAAAAATTTGTTGTACCACCGTTTCCAAGCTTACCTTGCTTATTGTGTTGCCTGCATCATTTTTTATGGCAATCTTTGCTGAGGATATGCTCTTTTTTCTTTTTAAAAACACAGCATCTGCAACTATGCTAAGATTTTTGTCGCCATGTCTTGTTTTTATATGCCTCTCCCAGCTTTTTACTGCAATTTTGAACGCATCAGGGAAAATAATTTCTCCCTTTGTTTTTAGCTTTATTGGCGTATGTATAAAAATCATCTTAAGTATTTTTCTT
>JAZURZ010000002.1:0-4209 GCA_045606465.1 Clostridia bacterium
GCAAACAAAAGTATAACAGCAAAATTCTTTTTTAATTTCATAGTCTCACCCATTTCAGTTTATTACATTCAATAAAAAAGCAAAAGCATCTTTCTGCTACCAACAGATTGATTTGGTTTTGCCCGCTTATATTTTAGTGGCTCCGCCTATATGGTTGTGTAAATTTAGTCGATAACATTTAAACTTTTTATGTTTTAGTATATTATAATATAACAAAAAACTATGTAATATTTTTAGTATTCTCTATAAAGTATTTCATTCACTAAGATTAACACATGCGTTGGTAAGAGTGATTAGTTTCCCCTTTGTATCCCCTATTTTCACAACATTCTGTTTTTATAAAGTTTTCAAAAATCCGCATAAACACTATGATTTTAGCGCTGCATCTTTCCCGTCACCCCATTATATCATATATCCCTTGTATTTTCAATATTTCCGCCGAAACACTTCATCGGGTTTTCTAACATTTTTCTAGCAGAAATGGTTAGAAAAGAGGATAAAAGTGTCAAACACTGAATTCCGAGCGCTAGTTGTGGCCTTGAAGGATACAAGCCCCTCAAAGCCTTGATTTTACGCTAGTTTCGTTGCTTCCTAACTTCTCATATCTTCTGCTTATTTGCTCTAAGCTACAGGACTCGAAGCCGACTCAAAAAATGACTCAAAAAGCCACTCGATATGTGCTAACGCACTTCTCTCGTAAAATCGTCAATCTCCATTACTAATATATATCAATCCACAAAAGAAAAGGCAACTCTGAAGTTATCTCAAAATAAACTGCAACCTATTTTTTGCCTTTTATCACATATTTGTCTTCTCAAACGTATTTTATTTATAGTAAATATTTTTTTGTTTGGAGGCATTTTTATGTTAGGCGACAATGGAGTTTTGTTCGCGCTTGGATTAACTCTTTTTGCAGGGCTATCTACAGGTGCAGGCAGTATTTTAGCACTCTTTGCAAGGAGAACCAACACAAAATTTCTATCTCTTTGCCTTGGTTTTTCTGCAGGAGTAATGATATATGTTGCAATGATTGAAATTTTTACCAAATCAAGAAATTATCTCTCGATTGTCCATGGCGAAATTACGGGCTATTGGCTTGCTGTCATTTCCTTTTTTGCAGGAATAATTTTCATAGCCATTATAGATTTTTTCATACCCTCTGCCGAGGGAGATATAGGCGCAAAATCCGATCTGAAGAATATCCACTTAAAGCGCATGGGCATAGTAACCGCTCTTACCATTGCAATACATAATTTTCCCGAAGGCATGGCAACCTTTACATCAGCTTTAAAAGACCCTCATTTAGGAGTTGCAATTGCTACTGCAATTGCTATACATAACATACCTGAGGGGATTTCCACATCTCTTCCTATATATTTTTCAAGCGGAAGCAAGAAAAAAGCCTTTTGGATTTCCTTTTTCTCCGGCATGACAGAGCCCTTGGGTGCAATTTTAGGTTATGTAGCTCTTAAACCTTTTTTTAACGACACTACTTTTGGAATACTTTTCGGAATAGTTGCAGGAATAATGGTTTTTATATCTCTTGAGGAGTTATTGCCTATGGCACACGAATATGAAAAAAGCAAAGTTACAATAATTGGCGTTATATTAGGAATGGCGATTATGGCTCTGAGTCTTTTGTTGTTTCTATAAAAAATATTGTATTTTTTTAATTTACTCCTTTTAAAATAAAAATAAGTGACTCACCAAGAGTCGCTTATTTTTATATGTTTTTATATTCTTTTAATTAGCCCTTCAAACCACTCATGTTCAAGCCACCCATGATTTGTCTTGAGAATATAGCATACATTATAATCATAGGAATAATTGAAATCATAAGAAGAATCATATACTCATTATCTTTCATAGAAGTTGCAGCTGTATTCATACGATATAGCAAAACTGAAACAGGTTCTTTGTTTGTGTTACCCAAAATCAGATATGGCCACATGAAATTACCCCATGTACCTGTTATACTAAAAATTGTAACAACCATGATAATAGGCTTACTTAAAGGAATAATAATACGTCCGAAAATTCCCATATCTGTACATCCGTCAATTCTTGCAGCTTCAATATATGACATTGGTATGCTATTGAAGAAGTTTCTGAACAACATAATATTAAAAGCATTTGCACCTGCCATAATCCAAATAGGAATATAGCTTCCTACAAGATTGATATGTAATCCCGGAACATCAACAAAGCTCATATACAAAGGAACCATACCAACACCAGGCAAAAGCATTGCCCAGAACACAAGTGTTTCAATAACTCTTGTTCCTACAGGTCTTAATCTTGACAATACATATCCTGCAAGACCATTTATTATTATGTCACAAGCCCAGCAACCTGCTATGAGTACAAGTGAATTTATAAATGCCTTTGCAAAATTAACCTTTTGCCAAACAACACCTATTCTTGACAAGTCAAAAGTCTTCGGAATAATTGTTGGCGGAACTGAATACATTTCTGATACATCTTTAAAGCCTGATATACCAACCCAGATTGTTGGCAACAAGCACACAAGACTCACGAACATCATGAAAGAAAACATAAACCAATATAAAGCTTTAAACCGGAGCTTTTTTAAGTCTGCATAGTTTAAAAGACCATCTGTCTTATTTGAGAATCTTGTTATTTTCCTTGCTTTTACTTTATTAGACATTATGTAACACCCTCCTATTCTTCTATTTTCTTATCCAATCCAAAGTAAATGAATGTAAACACCAAAAGAATGCAGAAGGTGATAACACCCAAAGTCAAGGATTTGTCGTATTGTCCAAATTTAAATGCATAGAAATAGTTTGTAAGCCCTAATGACATTGATGCACCATTTGGACCGCCACCTGTCATTGTAAGAGGTTGTTCAGTTACGTTGAACACGCCGATAATTTGCCTTACAACAAACAAAAGCATCAATCCTCTCATGTAAGGAACCAAAACGTGGATTATTCTTCCGAAGAATCCTGCACCGTCAAGACGTGCAGCCTCATAAAGCTCATTATTTATTCCCTGCAATGTACCAAGGTACATGATAAGGGTTGAACCAAAACCATTCCATGACATTGCTACAACAATAAGAGGAATAACAATTTCTTTATTGGCAAGCCACTTTTGAGGTCCAATTCCAAAATAATATAAAACCATATTAAGGAGTCCACCTTCACCTTCCATATAAACCATTTTCCAGATAAGGCATGTAGCGATTGAAGGAATGATAACAGGAAGATATGTAGTAATCTTGAACCAGCCTTGGATATGAACAAGCTCATTAAGCATAACTGCACAAATAAAAGGCAGAGGGAAACCAATTACCAAGGACCAGAAAACATAACCCCAAGTGTTCCAGAAGGTTTGAACAAAGTTTGTATCACTCAAAACATCTCTGTAATTCTTGAGTCCTACAAATTTTTCAGGTGTAAAGCCCCTCAAATCTGTAAATGAATATCCAATACTTATAATTATAGGTCTCCATATAATCATTATAAATAAAAATAATGATGGAATAATGAGAAGCCAACCTGAAATATTACGTTGGAAAATGCCCTTCAGGCTTCTGTTTGAATTTAATTTAGGTTGTTGAACCTGTACTGCTTTTGCCATACTTTTTTTCCTTTCATATATGAGTATTTTTTTGACTGCAAAACCCCGTCTTTGATAAAACATCTAAAAAACATTTCAGACACAAATTACAAAGTCAATAGCATTGCAATCATTTTTTTAATTTGATTTTTTAAAAGCTGCATACAAAAATCTTATTAAAAAAAGTAACAACCTTCCAAAAACAGATTTTGTTTTTTTAAAGTTTAAACAAGATTCAGTATGCGATGCCATTTCCCAAAAAGCCACAGCTTTTTTGAGTAATAAAAATTTTGTTCCACCTCCGCTTTTTGTGACTTTTCAAAAATTCTTTTATCAATTTTTTAAGAATTTGTTATAAGTATAATAGCACATCTTTCTTTTTTTGTATAGATACATTTTTCCTCTTTGTAACATTTTTCGTCTTTTTTTGTGTTATATTTTTTCATCAAGCCTCATTTTTCCTTTTATTTGTCTTGTTTGTATAAAATGCACATTTTTTAAGTTGCTTTTATTGCATTTTATATAGACGAAATTTGTTACTTTTTTACCTTTATCTATTGACGACTTATTTTTTTCATGTTATACTTTTATTACAAATATAATTTGTAATTTTTTTTGATTGAT
>JAZURZ010000003.1:0-2440 GCA_045606465.1 Clostridia bacterium
CACAGAACGACATGGCTACGATCCGACTTCTTATCATATTATCATATTTGTCTTTTATAGCAACTATATTTATGTCATGCTTCTTTGCAAGAGAGCTTTCGCTCCTTGTTGTATCATACATATAATATGTAAGACCTCTGCTGTCAAAAGCTACAAAGTTATATACTACTCCCTCTATGAGAGTCTGCTCTGTATAATAGCTTTTAAATGTATAAAAATTGTTCCCGATTGCATCAAAGCCCGAGGTATATTTCCAGGGGGAAGTATAGCTTGCTCTTTCTAAATTTTCATATCCGTCAACTGAGATAATATTTCCATATATGTCACGAAATGCACCTATGTAATATTGTATGAAATCAACATATCCGCTACTTGATTCTCTATAGCGTTCTACTCGTGATATTAACATTTCAGGGAATAACAACCTCCAGCCATTTCCCAAAAGGTTATTGTCAGGAAGAACATCTTTTGTGTCATTATAGTAGGCTATACCTATCCTCTCTGGAAAGGTTGTACCTTCAATGCTTGAGTCATATGTTAAATTAATTTGAGCCTCGCTTGGTGATACTATATATTCATACAATTTTCTAAAGTTATAGTAATTTCCATATTCGTTTTCGCAATATGCATTCTCATTAAGCTTACTTAAACTCAGTCCATTATATGCAAGGTTATAGAACTCATCATTTGAACTAAAGGCTATCGGGATACTTTCCCCTGTTTCTTCATTTAAAAAGAAATATTTATATTTTTTAGTATTTATATATCCTGTGTCACTCAAAGCAATATCAAACAATTCTTCATTGAATTGATTGTCATATCTTCTTACTATATTTAAATCAAGTCCGTTTTTACCTTTTAAGGACAGGTCTGTTTGGTCTATTATTACTCTATTGGTTTTTCCCTCTGTCCTTTGCCCATCCTTAATGCCTTTTACGGGAGAGAGATATTCTGACCCAAAATGTTCCGAGAACATAGCGTTCCATTTTTCGTCATCTGTAGATATGCTTCTTACTTTCATAGAGGAAACATTATCCCACTCACCCTCTAAAAGTCCTTCAATAACAACATCGCCTTCTATGATTTCCTCATGAACTATAGGCTCTATTGACGCTTCCTCTTGTATCGGAAGCTCGGTTTCATAAGTAGTATTTTGTGTGCTTTCTTTAGTTTCTTCTGCAAATGCTACTTGTGAAAGAAGCATTGACGCACAAATCAGCATTGATATTATTCTTTTGTGTTTCATATCTTACACCCCCTTATATTTCCAACATTTCACATTCTATATTAACTTCTTCATCTGACAGCTTTTTAAAAGCAAAGCTATTAATCGTTCCAGCCGCTTTTAAAGGATATATATGTTTATAGCTGACTGAAAACCAGATTTCCCCTTCTTCTATCTTTAATATGTTAATATTAGTTCCTCTCACTGCCCCTACAGTAATATTTTTAGCTTTTGTAAAGCTGCATGCATCACTAAGCCTTAAGCTATCAGCAGGGTATGTTAGCTTAAATATTTTATCAGAATAATTATCTGTATTTGCATTTACAAAAACCTTTATCATATCTTTACTTTCGCCAACAATCTGACAGCTTGCATATTTTGTTGTTTGTGAAGGATATACAAGCTCTTCCTCATATCCTTGCGCAGACAAATGATACACTGCATTAGCTAATATATTAGGAATTGTAAAAGATAAGCTTTTGCTCCCTGTAAAGCTTGTACTTTTATTAATTAGATTTGTACTTGTACTTTCTGCTTGTGCTTTTAGTGTTACACCTTCAGCAGCAGTAGCTGTGCCATTTAATTCCACAAGTAAAATTGAGGAGCTTATTTCAAGATTCATTGTCAAAAGATTTTCTTTATCATTTTTGCATATTACCGAAACCGAATAATCTTTGGGATAAATCAGGTTCGGCAATTGATAATAAATCTCACATTCGCCATCTTCAAAAGTAATTTCATCATTTTCAATGACTATGTCATCTGTTACATTATTTATGACTATACTTATGGTCTTTCCTTCGTCGCAGCTTACCTTTCCCTCTATAGTAGGCTTATAATTTGAAATTCCCACATTTACATCTGCTACTATAAACTCATTTTGCACTACTGTAGGTTTTTTTGTATATTCAATCAAGCCTTGATATACCTCTGTGTCAGCATCAGAACCAATTCTATAGTTATAATTTCCATGCTCTGTTCCATCAGGCATACCAAAATTAAATTGAAAGTTCCCATTTTCATCGCTCGCTTTTTGGTCAATGTATAAAATGTTGTCAAGTGTACCAACAAATAATGTTACTTGGTGTGGCTTATTTACATCTATAATCTGACCCAAAATATTTACATTTTCACCATCTGATTCTGCATTGCTTTCAATTTCGGCAGCCAAAGCTCCTTGTTGAAATAACATTAGCAATGCCATTGCTAAAATTC
>JAZURZ010000004.1:0-9189 GCA_045606465.1 Clostridia bacterium
TAGTCTATGTATTTTTCTTGGGAAATATTACACAATTAAAAAGTTTGATTCTCTTTTGGATAACCGAAAGAGAATAGTTGCACCAAAAAACAAGTTGCTATTTGGCAACTTGTTTTTTGGTTGTTTAATTTATTTTTTCAAAAATTATCAGATGGGAATCAAAATCCTTGTCGTTTGCAAAATATAGACCTACATTGGTAAGATAATCTCCATTATAGATTTTTCCGTTTTCAACATTCTGATATTTTGCAGCCCCGTCAAGCCCCAAGAACTTTATGCATTTTAAGCCTGTTACCGGTTTTGCAAGAATAGTGCAATACATTAAAACTATATTGTTGCCATCCTCGGAAACATATTCCCATGCAGCAACGCTTTCTTCATATGGGGAAATCAGACGATACATATCGCCTTTATGCACAATTTCCTGAATTTGCTTGTACTTTACAATCTGATTTTTTACAACTTCAATTTCCTCAGATGAAAGCTTGTTTAAATCAAGCTCGTATCCTAACTGACCTACACTTGAAACATTGCCCCTTGTTTTTAGGGAAGTGGTTCTGTGAACCTGATGGTTAGGCACTGCAGAAACATGTGCACCCATTGTAGATGATGGCATAACCATGCTTGTTCCATGCTGGATATAAAGTCTTTCTATGGCGTCGGTATCATCACTCGTCCAATATTGAGGGAAATAATATAACATTCCTGCGTCAAAACGTCCGCCGCCACCTGAGCAACCCTCAAACAAAACATCGGGAAAGCTCGAGGTTATTCTTTCTAAAACATTATAAAGTCCAAGCATATATCTGTGCGGAAGCTCCTGCTGACGCTCTTTGGGGAGCTTGGCAGAGCCAATTTCTGTAACATTTCTGTTCATGTCCCACTTTACATAGGAAATGGGAGCAGACTTTAAAATAGAGGAAACTGCATCTACTATGTAGTCGCATACGTCTTTTCTTGACAAATCTAAAACAAGCTGATAGCGTCCCACAGTTTTGTCTCTTCCCTCAACATGTATGCACCAATCGGGGTGGGCACGATAAAGGTCGCTATCCTCAGAAATCATTTCAGGCTCAAACCAGAGTCCGAACTTCATTCCCATATCAACAACCTTTTTGCTAAGTCCTTCTATTCCGTTTGGAAGCTTGTTTTTATCTGCATACCAATCTCCCAAAGAACAATTGTCAGAGTTTCTTTTGCCGAACCAACCGTCATCAAGCACCATAAGCTCTACACCTGCCGATTTTGCTTTTTCGGCGATTTTCAATATTTTTTCTTCGTTAAAATCAAAGTAGGTAGCTTCCCAATTATTAATAAGTACAGGTCGCTCCAAATCACGGTACTTTCCTCTGCAAAGTCTTGTACGATATAGCTTATGATAAGTTCTTGACATTTCTCCAAAACCATTCTCGGAATATGTCAAAATAACCTCAGGAGCAATAAACTCTTCTTCGGGATTTAAGAGCCAATTAAAACCAAAGGGATTTATTCCCATATTTATCCTCACAACATCTCTTGCATCGGATTCTGCTTGCGCCACAAAATTTCCGCTATATACAAAGCTAAGTCCAAAAACATCACCTTGAGTTTCGGTCGCCCAAGGTCTTGCAATAGCTAAAAATGGACTGTGGAAATGACTGCTCGAAACACGCTTGCTGTCTATCTGAAGCATTCCATTCATGAGGGGACGTTTTTGAATATGTCTTTCCCTAGCCCATGCGCCATGCAAATGAACAAATTCGTAATTTTTATCAAACACATATGAAGTGGAACTTAAAATGCTCTTTATATTTATTTTTTCTTTTCCGTTGTTTTTAACCCTGATATTTTTTGCAATGGCGTCAAAATTTTCAAAGACGGTGTAGGATAAAACAATTTCCAAGCCTGTAAGCTTGTCAGCAAGGGTGATTTCCAATGTTTTTGCCTCATTTTCATTTTCAACATATGTAGAAGGCAAACCCGCCAAAGCTTTTTTTCCATTAAAGATTTCATGTCCCGAATATTCAAGACAGGTTATGGCACTTCCGTTTTCATATTCTGCGTGAAATGCAGGGGTTCTCAAATCTGCACTCCCATAGCAGGGATATTCCATAGGAAGTGTGTCAGTGCTATAGTTTAAATCTCCAGCATCATGTGCCGAAAAATCACGTCCCTCATGAATGGGGAGGTTGTCAAGCATATTGGTATAGGCATTTATTTTTTTGCCATAGTAAAGATGAAGAAGATACTTTTCTTGAAAAATCCCCATAACATAGCTTGTGCTTTTTGTTTGAAGATTAAAAATTTTCTCGTTAGAATCATATTTTATTGCCATAATTTTTCTCCTATAAAGTAAAACTATTTTATTTGTAATACATTTTTAAAAACCAATCAGGGACAATTTAATTCCATAACCCCATCTTCTATATGATAGCACATTTCCTCGTGGAAATCCACATCGGTAATCATGCCTGGTGGCATTTTAATATATTTTATATCACCGCTTGCAAGGATATTGCCATCAATATCATAAATGTAGGTGTCACTTCGTATAAATTTATTTGTTGAGGAAACAACTTTTCCTTTTGCAAAGAGGGGGACATCGTAGGGGACGGGTTTTCTGAACTTTGTTTCAAGGGACATTGTAACACCCCAAGCTCCATCGTCATTAACCCAAACGCAACGAAGACCAAGCTCGTCAAGCATAGCAGTAATAAGACCGCCATGAACTCTTCCGGGATAGCTTTGATGAAAGCGGGAAAACTGAAAAGGACTAACCACTGAACCATCCTCCATATTATAAAATTGAGCTTTTGTGCCATAGGGATTGTCCATTCCGCAGATGACACACCCTCTAGAGTTCCATTGTTTAGAAATCACTTTCATATTACACAATTTAGTCCTTTCATCTTTAAACTTATCATTGTATATTATAATCTTTTTTTTTAGATTTGTCAAACTTTCTATATTAAAATTCCGACATGTTAACTTCCAATAGCAATAACAAAAAAAATGCAAAATTTGTAAGTTATTAACAATAAAAAAACAAGCCTGTTGACAGTAGGCTCTAAATAGAATACAATAGTTATATAATAAAAATATAAGGGAGATTTTAGATATGAGAGCGGTAGTTACAGTTGTTGGAAAAGATAAGACAGGAATAATTGCAAGAGTGAGTACAGCTTTGTATGAAAACAAGGTAAATATTCTTGACATTTCCCAAACCATAATGCAGGATTTGTTTACAATGATAATGCTGGTGGATATGTCAGCTGCTACAGTTGGTGAAATTTCTAAAAAGCTTGATGCGGTAGCAGAGGAAATAGGAGTGTCTATACATTTGCAGAACGAAGAAGTTTTTTCCTCTATGCACAGAATATAAAATAAAGGCTTTTTAGAAAGGAAAGAAAAAGATGATAAATCATTTTGAGATACTTGAAACTGTCAATATGATTGACAAGGAAAATCTTGACATAAGAACCATAACCATGGGAATTTCCTTAAAAGACTGCATTAACTCCGATGTTTGCAAGGCTTGTGAAAAAATTTATAACAAAATAACTACATATGCAAAAGATTTAGTAAAGACAGGCGAAGAAATAGAAGAACAAATGGGTATTCCCATAATAAATAAAAGAATATCGGTAACACCAATAGCGAGCGTTGTAGATGCACTTGACAATCCCACTATTGATGACTGCGTAAAAATTGCAAAAACTCTTGATAAGGCTGCAAAGAAGGTTGGAGTAAACTTCATCGGAGGCTACAGTGCTTTAGTGCATAAAGGATATACTAAAGGTGAAAGACTTTTAATTGAGTCAATACCATATGCACTTTCTGCTACAGATATAGTCTGCTCAAGCGTGAATGTGGGCTCAACCCGCGCGGGAATAAACATGGATGCAGTAGCTCAGATGGGTGAGGTTATAAAAAAAGCGGCAGAGCTTACTGCAGATACTGCAGGCTTTGCTTGTGCAAAATTAGTGGTATTTTGTAATGCAGTTGAAGACAATCCCTTCATGGCAGGAGCATTTCATGGCGAGGGCGAGGGAGATTGCGTAATAAACGTTGGAGTAAGTGGTCCCGGAGTTGTAAAGTGTGCTTTGGAAAAGGTTAAGGGCGAACCCTTTGGAGTAGTTGCCGAAACCATTAAAAAGACTGCTTTTAAGATAACAAGAATGGGACAGCTTGTGGCGCAAGAAGCATCAAAACGCCTTGGAGTACCTTTTGGAATAGTGGATTTATCCCTTGCTCCGACACCTGCAATAGGTGACAGCGTTGCATATATTTTAGAGGAAATGGGACTTGAGCAATGCGGTACTCATGGAACAACTGCCGCTCTTGCAATGCTTAATGATGCAGTTAAAAAAGGCGGAGTTATGGCATCTTCTTATGTTGGAGGACTTTCAGGAGCTTTTATTCCTGTAAGTGAAGACGCAGGAATGATAGCAGCAGCAAAAAATGGCGTGCTTACTTTAGAAAAGCTTGAGGCAATGACTTGCGTATGCTCAGTAGGTCTTGACATGATAGTTATTCCAGGAGATACAACCGCTTCTACTATTTCTGCAATAATTGCAGACGAGGCGGCTATAGGCATGGTAAACTCAAAAACCACAGCCGTGAGAATTATTCCCTCGCCTGGCAAAAAAATAGGCGATGTTGTGGAATTTGGAGGACTTTTAGGAAGTGGACCTGTCATGGCAGTTAAAAAGGAAAGCAGTGAGGAGTTTATAAAAAGAGGGGGAAGAATTCCTGCACCATTGCAAAGCTTGAAAAACTAACTTTAAAAATAATCGTACAAATTTATAGTTTGTACGATTGTTTTTTTTGGAAAAATATACTTTATTTAAAATTTATCTGTTAAATTTATAAAAAGTGTGATAAAATAGAATACAAAGTGATTAAAAAGGAGAGAACTGTTTTGAAAAGCTTGTCATTAGTTATAGCAATTATCCTGCTTTTTCAAACTACTTGCTTAGCTGAGCATTGGAAAGTAAAGGATTTATATCATAAGTTTGATTTTACAAATTCCAAATATCCTGAATATAAAGAGATTTTAGGGGAATGGGAAATAAAACATGAGGAAATCAAAAAAAGTTTTTCTGAAGATTTTGAAAAAGAAGAAAATATATTTTCCTTTCTTTCGGGGGAATGGGGCATAGAAAATGGAGTATGCTATCAAATGGAGGAAGGATTTTCCTCTACCACAAAAGCTATAATAAAAGAAAGCTTTGAGGACTTTTATCTTTCCATGAATGTGTATCCAAAATCCAATGAAAATACTTTAATGATATATTTTGGCTGCGAAAATGAGCAAAGTGTAAACTCTATTGAAATAAATTCCTATCAATCAAAGCTTATTTTAAATGGTGAAGAAACTGTTGGAAAAGGGAGCATAGTAAAAGATGGAGAGTATAATATAGCCTTGCAAATTTATAATGGTGAGTTAAAGCTTTTTTGCGATGAAAAAGAAATATTTTCTAAAAAAGGAATTGGAAAAATTTCGGGAAAAGCAGGAATTGGCACATGGAACAGCAAAATTGCATTTGATAATTTCAAAATAGAACAAATTCCCGAAATGGGAAGGGATAACAAGCTTATAAGCGCAGAAAAAGGAAAAAGTCTTTTATATTTCCCGACCCTGAGTGCCCAAAACTTTATTATAACTGCCGATATTGCAGCAGGGAAAATATATGATGGAGAGATTGGAATATTTGTAAGAGGAGAAGAAAATGCCGATGGTTATTATGTTGGCATGGACAAAAAAAGCATATACATACAAAAAAAATATAATGGAAAATCAACAACTTTAAAAAGAGAAAATCTAAAGCCTCAGTCTGAAAAATTCTATACTCTGTCGGTTGTGTGTGATAATGAAAAAATTTCGGCAATTCTTGACGGAGAAGAAATAATTTTTGCCAAAGACAGCGATATAAAAGGTGGTGCGTGTGGACTTTTTTCAAATAATTGCAGAATTTATTGTACTGATATAAGCATGAGTCTTTTGGAAGAACAACTTCCGCCCATTTTTTCTTCAGGGGACACAACCTACTATGTTGATTATGAAAATGGAAATGATTTTAACGACGGAAGAAAAGAAAGCTTAGCCTGGAAAAGTATAGACAGAATTAATCAGATGAATTTTAAATCAGGGGATAAGATATTACTAAAATGCGGCGGAGAATATGAGGGAACTCTTGTTTTAAAAAATACAGATGCAAATTTGGGAGAAGGAGTTTTAATATCCTCCTATGGTGAAGGAGAAAAACCTGTAATTACTGCCTGCACAACCGGAATAGAAATTGAAAATTGTAAGAATATAAAAATTTCTGATATAGCTATAAATTTAAGACATTATGGCAAAAAGGGAAATATTAAAATCGGGACAGGCAATGCAATAAGAATAGAAAATTCAAAGACACTTTCATTTTCAGATATCAGCTTAAAAGCAATGAATGATGGCACAGATACCCTCCCGATAAATGCAAATACTTCTGAATGTTATGAGGAGCTTGTTTTGGAAAACATAACATATAGCGGATTTTTGGGGGAGGGAATATTTTTAAATAACGAGCCTTATCAAATTAAAAATGATGATGGGGAAATTAAAAATCATTGGTCTTATAAATATATGAAAAATCTCAAAAATAGGAATATTATAACCGAATATCGTCCTGATGATGTTGTTTTGCGCGCAGAGTTTGCAAGTATGATACTTGCAGCACTTGGGTTAGAGGAAAGTGCATACAGAGGCATTTTTAAAGATATTAGAGAAGATGATTGGTATGCATCAAAAATGCAAACTCTTTCGGATTGGCGCATTCTTCCTACAGAGATGACAGCGGAGAAAAAAGCTTTGCCTAAAAGTCCTCTTTTAAGAGAGGAAGCGGCTGCTATAGCAGCACTTGTCTTTGGAATTGAAAGTGAAGAAAAAGCAGAATATGCCGACATTGAAGATGCATCTTTCTGGACAATAAAATATATAAATGCAGTAACAAAAGAGGAAATTATGACGGGTGATAACAATAGCTTTTGTCCCAAAAACACACTTACACGTGCAGAGGCGGCAGTTATATTATCAGCTTTGCTTGAAAAACAAGGGGGTGAGGTGTGATGAAAAAAATAGGAATAATAGCGTTTTGTATATTCTTTGTTTTTGCATTTGGTGTAATTGTAAACGCTGAGGATATTAAAAAAGAAGAAAAGCTTATGCTTGAGCTTGGCTTGTTGGAAAGGTTTGAGGATAACACCTTCAGAGAAGACACCTTTATGACCAATGGCGAATTTTTTGATGCACTTATTCTCATGAGCAAAAAAAGCAGCAAGGAAGAGCTTTTTTCGGCGGGACTTGTAAGAGAAAAGCTTGAAGAAAAAGAAACTCTAAAGGCTGACGACCTTGTATTTGCTATGGTAAAGCTTTTGGGGAAACCTGTGGAAAATCATCAAAAAACTGCCATAGCTGCAGGGCTTTTTGAAAATGTCAGCTTTACAAATTCCTATGTGACAAGAGGAGAATTTTCTCAATTTGTGTATAATACTTTGGTTACACAAAAAGCCTCATATTATGAAATAAAGGACGGATTTCTCACTTTTAAAGATGAAAAAACTCTTCTTTATGAAATTTTTGGAGTAGAGGAAATAAAAGGGGTTGCACAAGCAGATAGACTTGCGTACATAAATGAAAAGCCACAGATAAATCTTTTAAAAAATGAAATGCTTATAAATGGTATAAGGGTTGAGGGAATTCCTGATACTACCCAATATATAGGCAAAAGGGTAAATGCCTTTGTAAAATTTTCAGACGAATTCCGACTTGATGCACAAGCCCTTTTGATAGAGGAATACAAAAACAATATTCTTTCTATAAGTGCTGAATTTATTGATGGTGCCACTACAAATGAAAAAATAGCGTGGCTTGATGAGGAGAAAGGAAATATTAAAACAAAAACCATTTCTCCTGATGCTGTAGTGATATACAATGGAGAAAGAAAGGGATTAGCAAAGAATCAGGAATGGTCGCTTTTTACTCCAAGTGATGGTGAAGTTAATCTTATAGATAACAACAACGATGGAAAGTATGAAACAGTTGTTGTTTACAATTACAAGACCTATGTTGTTGAGTATGTAAACCAAACAAACAAAACTATATTTGATAAAATCGGAAATGCCCCGTTGGCACTTGAAGAAAAAGACTTCTCGATTTTTGACCAAAGGGGAAACAAATTGAATTTAGAGGATATAAAACCTAATGATGTTTTAAGCATTTTAACTAATGAAAATGAAGATAATGAAATTGTAATAAGACGTGCAAAAAATTCCTTTGTTGAGGGAAAATACTATCGTGATGGATACACAATATGGGTTGATTCTGACAATTATAGCATTTGCGGTGGGGGCGCATTAAATGGTGCCGAAAACGGTGATATGGTAAGGGTATATCTTGACATATACAATCGTGCGGCATATGTTGTAAGGAAGTCTTTATATGATTATGCATATCTTTCAAAGAGTGTATATTCGGAGGAAGACGGCGAAAAGATAATGTATCTTAAGTTATATAGCTTCGACGAAGGAGCGCTAAGAGGTGAGCTTGCCGATGTTGTTACAGTGAATTTTGGCAAAGAAAAGGTAAAATATTATAAAAATAAAGAGGGAGATAACTCATTTAAAGTTTTGCAGGAGAGAATTTTGGGACGATGTGAGCTTGTAAAAGTCAGAAAAAATAGCGAGGGGAAAATAAGGGATATTGTTTTCCCGAGAATTAAAATAGGACAGAATATGCCTGATACTACTACAGAATTTGAAATTTATTACGGATGGGAGGTAAGAAATACTTTTGAGACAAGACACGCAAAATTTTTGCAAAATTCTTTTGAATCCCGATATAGAGTAACACAAAATACCAAGATAATATCCTTGGAGGGAAATCCTTTAAAGCCTGAAAATTTTGTAAGGGTAACTGCCTCGGATTTAGTTAGTGACAGTGACTATAGCATTGCAGTATATGATGTGAATGAAAAATTTGAAGCAGGTGCAATAGTTATATATAAAATTGAGGATTGGTATAGTAAATTCGGAAGCATTGTTTCAAAGGTGACATCAGAGTGTGACGAAGATGGCAGAGAGATTATAAAGCTTGTTGTATATACTCTCGGAGAGGGAAAAACCATTTATGCAGACAAGTTTGATATGCTTTCCAATCAGGATGTA
>JAZURZ010000005.1:0-2639 GCA_045606465.1 Clostridia bacterium
GAAGAAGAAAACACCGAGGACATTGAAAAAATGGCGGCTATTATCCCATCTGATAAGCCATATTTGAAGACAGGAATTTTTGAAACAAGCTTAAAAAGAATACCCTGGCTTTTGCTTTTGATGCTTTCAGCATCTATCACCGGCAGAATAATAAATCATTACGAAATTGCTTTGCACAACTATGCAATTTTAATAGGATTTATTCCTATGCTTACGGGAACAGGCGGAAACGCAGGAGGGCAGACCTCCGCCTCGGTTATAAGAGGGATTTCCCTTGACGAAATACTTTTCAAAGACCTTTTTAAAGTAATCTGGAAAGAGATACGCGTTGCTTTTATTTGCGGCCTAACCCTCGCAGCAGTGTTGTTTTTAAAGCTTTTGTTCTTAGACAAAACCGAGCTTATAATTGCCTTTGTGGTTTCTCTTGCAATCCTTGCAGCAGTAATTTTGGCAAAAATGGTAGGTTGTATTCTCCCTCTGCTTGCAAAGAAAATCCGCTTAGACCCTGCGGTTGTGGCAAATCCGCTTTTATCTACTATGGTAGATGTGGTAGCATTGGCAGTCTTTTTCAAAATTGCAGTTGTGCTTTTAAATATTACTATATAGGTAATTGTAAAATTTTTTAATTTTACAATTACCTAATACTACTATATAAAGAAAGAGTAAAAAAATGGCTTCAAAAAAGAAATACTACGCAGTTGTAAATGGACGAATTCCCGGAATTTATACTACCTGGGAGGAATGTAGAAAACAAACCGAGGGCTTTTCGGGTGCAATATTCAAGGGCTTCGCCACAAAGGAAGAGGCCCTTTGCTTTATGAGTCCCGAAAAAACTTTAAAAAACAATAATAAAAATTCCGCCATAGCTTATGTTGATGGTAGTTATTCTGATGCTGATAAGAAATTTTCCTTCGGAGCGGTCATTTTCCATGATGGTGAAGAGTTTCACTTTAACGAGGCTTTTAAAGACCCCGAGCTTGTTTCTATGCGAAATGTGGCAGGGGAAATAAAGGGTGCTGAATTTGCTATGAAATATTGTGTTAAGAACAACATTCCCTCCCTTTGCATATACTATGACTACCAGGGCATAGAAAAATGGTGCGATGGGTCCTGGAAAACCAACAAGGAGGGCACAATTTCCTACAAAAATACATATTCAGAATGTGCAAAGCTTGTTGATATTTCATTTTGTAAAGTGACAGGACACTCGGGCAATAAATATAATGATCTGGCAGACTCCCTTGCAAAAGAAGCTTTGGGAATAAAATAGCTTTAATCTTTAAGAAAGGGAAAAAATATGATTAAGTTCCTTATTAAAAGGTTTGTTCCTGATTATGAAGACACAAAAAATCCCATAATCCGTGAGAAATATAGCGTTCTTGCAGGAGTGTTGGGACTTTTTTGCAATGTTTTTTTGTTTTTAGTTAAATTTTTTATTGGCACACTCATGGGAAGTATAGCCATAATTTCGGATGCATTCAACAATCTCTCTGACACAGGCACCGCTCTTATATCCATTATCGGGGCAAAGCTTGCCAACAAAAAACCCGACCGTGAGCATCCCTTCGGGCATGGAAGATTTGAATACATCTCCTCCATGATTGTGGCATTTATCATTACCCTTGTAGGCTTTGAGCTTTTAAAAAGTTCTTTTTTGAAAATTTTTAATCCTGAGCCTATAAAAACTGACACAAGCATGCTTTTAATTCTTTTTCTGTCGGTTCTCATAAAGGTGTGGATGTACTCATATAACAAATATATCGGCAGAAAAATTTCTTCAAATGTTTTGCTCGCCGCCTCAAAAGACAGCATCAACGACGTTGTTTCCACTCTTGCAGTCATAATAACAACTCTGCTTTCAAGCTTTGTTAATATTCCCTTTGCTGACGGAGTTATAGGCGTTATTGTTTCAATTATAATTATTATATCGGGAGTAGAGATTATAAGCAGTACCATAAGCGTTTTACTCGGTGCTCCACCCTCTAAAGAAACAGTGGAAAATATTAAAAAAATAATTCTCGAAAATTCTCACATTGCAGGGGTGCATGACCTTATCGTTCACGACTATGGCCCAGGCAGAGTTATGGCATCGGTACACGCCGAAGTTCCTGATAATTCTGATATTGTGGAAATTCATGAGGTTATAGACGCACTTGAGAAAAAAATAGAAAACGATATGGGAATTCATATTGTTATACACATGGACCCCATATCTGTAAATTGCGAAATAACAAATAATATAAAAAAAGATGTACTTGAGATTGTAAAAGACATAAATCCTCAGTTTGACATTCACGATTTTCGAATGACTCAAGGGGTAAGCAATATAAATCTCATATTCGATTTGGAGGTTCCATCGGATATTCCTCAGGAAGGACTTTTGGAAAATATAAGTAAGCTTTTGCATGAAAAGGATAAAAGATACTCCACCGTCATTAATATTGACACAATTTACGAATGAAACAAATAAAAGGGGATGTTAAAAAAGTCCAGAACGCAAAAAGGTGACAAAAACAAGGTTTTGAATTAAGTATAAATCAAAGAAATCTTAAATTTAGTTGAAAAATCTCATATATTCGATTTTTTTCATAATTTATTCCTTTTTGCTATAAACAAACTTCGCCTCTGGGGCGTACCAA
>JAZURZ010000006.1:0-6076 GCA_045606465.1 Clostridia bacterium
TATTCACACCTGTTACCTTGGAAATAAGAGGAATTGTTCTTGATGCTCTTAAATTGGCATCAAGCGCATATATGGTGTCATTTTCAATGGCATACTTGACATTCATAAGTCCCAGAACACCAAATTCTTTCGCTATTAACTTAGTATATTCTCTTATTTTTTCAATCTTTTCTTCACAAATATATTTTGCAGGAACAATTGCCGCCGAATCCCCCGAGTGTACTCCTGCAAGTTCAATATTTTCCATAACTGCAGGAATATACGCAGTTTTTCCGTCGCATATAGCATCGGTTTCGCACTCTATTGCATGGCTTAAGAATCTGTCAATGAGAACCGGATGTTCAACGCTTAAAGATTTTATTCCCAACATATATTCTTCCATTTCATCCATGGTATGAATAATTTCCATACCATCACCTGCAGATGCATAGGAATGACGCACCATGACAGGGTAGCCTACTTTCTCTGCAACTATCAAAGCTTCGTCAACATCGCTCGCCACTCCCGATTCAGGGACAGGCACTCCTATTTTTCGCATCATAGTCTTAAAAAGATCTCGGTCCTCTGCCATATTAATTATTTTATGTGGAGTTCCAAGAATTTTTACTCCATTTTCCTCAAGCTGACCCGCAAGATTCAAAGGAATTTGTCCTCCGAATTGAGCAATAACTCCAATAGGCTTTTCCATTTTATAAATGCTTAAAATATTTTCTACTGTAACAGGCTCAACATAAAGCTTGTCTGCCATTTCATAGTCGGTTGAAACCGTTTCAGGATTGCAATTTATAATTATTGTTTCATAGCCTAAGTTCTTCAAAGCAAGGGATGCATGCACACAACAGTAGTCAAACTCAATTCCCTGACCTATTTTATTGACCCCTCCGCCAATTATCATAACCTTTTTCTTCTCTGACACATCAGGAGTATTTGAGGAATTAAAGGTTGAGTAGTAATATGCACCATTTTTAGTACCACTCACACTAATTTTTCCCCAGCCCTCAAAAATTTCCATTTCAAGTCTTGCCTCACGCACTTCCTCCTCTGAGAGCTTTAAAAGGCTTGCAATATATCTGTCCGAAAAACCATCTTTTTTTGCATTTCTTATAACTGCATCACTGGGTATTCTTCCATTATATTTTAAAAGCCTTATCTCTTCTTCGGCAAGCTCTTTTATTTCTTCAATAAAATAACTGTTAATGTTGGTTTCTCTGCAAATATCTTCAACCTCTGCACCCTTTCTTAAAGCCTCATAAATAACAAAAATACGGGTGCTGGTAGGCTCAGAAAGCATTGATAAAAGCTCTTCTTTGGTTTTTTCTTTAAGCTCTGCTTGTCTTCCCGGACCCAGAGTGTTTTCTTTTACACTTCTTACTGCTTTATTAAATGCCTCCTTAAAGGTTTTTCCAACGCTCATTATCTCTCCTACCGAGCTCATCTGTGTATTAAGACTATCCTTTACGTCTTTGAATTTGTCAAACTCCCAGCTCGGGAATTTAACCACAATATGCTCATCGGAAGGAATATATTTATCAAGTGTTCCAAAATTTGCACAAGGGATTTCGTCTAAAGTCATGCCCACTGCAAGTTTTGCAGATATTTGTGCAATAGGACAGCCTGTTGCCTTAGATGCAAGAGCAGAGGAGCGTGAAGTTCTTGGATTGATTTCTATAACCAAAACCCTCTCTTTTTCATGGTCATATGCAAACTGAACATTGGTTCCGCCCACAATTCCTATTTTTTCAACTATTTTGTAAGCACACTCTTCCAATTTTTTTTGCACATTTTTGCTGACTGTCAGCATAGGAACTGTGCATATAGAATCTCCTGTATGAATTCCCAGCGGGTCAACATTTTCAATAAAGCACGCTGTTATCATATTATTTTTAGAATCCCTTATTACCTCTATTTCCAGTTCGTTAAAGCCAAGCAATGCTTTTTCTACCAAGACCTGACCTACAAGACTCACCGAAAGACCTCTCAGTGCAACTGCACGAAGTTCTTCAACATTATATACAAGACCACCGCCAAAGCCACCCATGGTATATGCGGGTCGAAGAACTACAGGATAGCCAAGCTTGTCTGCAACCTTGACTGCCTCCTCAACGCTATACGCAACCGAGCTTTCAGGCATTTCTATTCCAAGCTCGGTAACCATATTTTTAAACTCTATTCTGTTTTCGCCTCGTGAAATAGCATCAGGACGCACTCCTATTACCTGAACATCATATTTATCTAAAACTCCTGATTTTGTAAGTTCTGCGCACAAATTCAGTCCCGACTGACCTCCCAGATTTGGCAAAAGTGCATCGGGTTTTTCTTTTTCAATTATCTGCTTAATACATTCGAGACTTAAAGGCTCTATATAAGTCACATCTGCCATGTCAGGGTCAGTCATAATTGTTGCAGGGTTAGAATTTACTAAAACTATTTCATAACCCATTTCTTTTAATGCTTTACAGGCTTGAGTTCCTGAATAGTCAAACTCACACGCCTGACCTATTTTTATAGGCCCTGAGCCTATTATTAATATCTTGTGTATATCTTCTCTTTTTGGCATCATAAACTCCTTTTCTGCCCTTTTTAAAAAGGCGAGTATTATGTTTTTAATACCCGACCGCAATCAGAAGATTGCGGTCGGACTCAAATTTTATTTTTAGTTTAATCCCAAAAAATCACTTACTGATGTCTTCATCTGATCCTTTTGGCAAACAAGTTCAAAAAGTCTCGGCTTTACCTTTAGCTCTGCCAAAGATGAAGGAATATTCATTCCGCTTTTTTCTTCAAGCATTTCAAGCAAAGTAAATTCATCCTTGCCTGCGACTGCAGAATATCCATCGAGAGCTATCAAGACACTTTGATTAAACTTAAAGGGACTTGCAGTTGATGCAATAACCGTTTTTGTATGGTCATTTGTAGCAGATACATATTTGTCATATACTGCTTTTGCAACTGCTGTATGGGTGTCCATGCAATAATCATAATCTTCCTTGCATTTTTTAATGGTCTGCATAGTTTCTTCATCATTTGCACAACCTGCCCAAAAGAGTTTTTTCATTTCTTCCTTCATAAAATCAGGAATTTCATATTTCCCATTATTTTTAAGTTCCGTCATCCATTCTGAAATCTGCTCATCATTCGAGCCTGAAAGGTCATACAAAAAGCGTTCCAAATTGCTGGAAATAAGTATATCCATAGATGGCGATATTGTAACGTGGAACTGACGATTTTTGTCATACACTCCTGTGTTTATAAAATCAGTGAGGACATTGTTCTCGTTTGAAGCACAAATAAGCTTTGCAATGGGCAATCCCATCTTTTTTGCATAATATGCTGCAAGAATATTTCCAAAATTGCCTGTAGGTACAAGCACATTTATCTCGTCGCCTATTTTTATTTCGTCGCCCTTTAGCATATCTGCATATGCGCTAAAATAATAAACGATCTGCGGTACAAGACGTCCCCAGTTTATAGAATTTGCGCTTGAGAGCTTAAAGCCTGCTTTGGCAAGTTCTTTTTTGTATTCTTCATCGGTAAATATTGTCTTTACGCCATTTTGAGCATCGTCAAAGTTTCCATTAACTGCAACAACTCCTACATTGTTTCCCTCTTGAGTTACCATCTGCAGTTTTTGAATTTCGCTCACTCCATTATCCGGGAAGAATACCATTATTCTTGTTCCCTCAACATCACGAAAACCCTCTAAAGCCGCCTTTCCGGTGTCTCCCGATGTGGCAACCAAAATTACAACCTCGTCAGTTTCATTGGTTTTCTTCATAGATGTAGTAAGAAGATGCGGCAAAATCTGAAGCGCCATATCCTTAAAAGCGCAGGTAGGGCCATGCCACAGCTCTAAAAAATATGTGCTGTTATTAAGCTTATAGACAGGTGCTATGGAATTTGTACCAAACTTTTCTTTTGTGTATGCAGCATTAATACAAAGCTTAAGCTCCTCATCAGAAAAATCTGCAAGATATTTACTTAATATAAAAAACGCACGCTCCTGATATGTCTTGTCAGCAAGGTTTGCTATTTCGTCCTTTGTGAGCATAGGAATACGCTCAGGGACGAAAAGTCCGCCCTCGTCAGAAAGACCCTTCTTTATAGCCTCAGCAGAACTTGTTGAAATTGTTTTATTTCTTGTACTTTGATATTGCATTATCTTTATTCCTTCCTAAAAACAAAGAGATGACCATTAAAGAAGCCTTAAGTACTTTTTTTTAAAAGACCTCCAAAACCCTGTCACCTCTTAATGTATTAATCAATTATGCATATTTTTTTATATAGTCAGGAGCGGTATCTACATCAATACTAACTGAAATTTCAAAGTTTATATTGAATTTTTCTGATATCTCCTCGAGTTCTTTCAAGAAATCCTCAAAACCATCCATTGAATTGTTTACAATCTTTAAAATGCCATCTATAAAAATGTTTGTTATATCATAATTAGCACTGATTATTCCGCAGATAAATCCCAAAAATTCATCCCAAGAGGTGAGGTTGAAATCCTTGGTATCGGCCATTCTTATTTTAGATTTAATGTCATACATATTTCTGCTGGTATCATTGCTGATAAAAACAACATTACCATTAGCAACCTCTGTTGCCTTATTTACATTGTCGATTAATACTTTTGTCTTCCCTGTTCCCTTTTTCCCAATTAGTAGTTCAATCATAATTGTATCCTCCTTTTAGAAATTTTATATTTAAAGCAGGAGATCCCCCGCTTTATTTCAGTTTTTTATACGCTTTTCAAGCTCTTTTTGAAGCTCCTCATAACCAGGTTTTCCTAAAAGTGCAAACATATTCTTTTTATAGGCTTCCACTCCTGGTTGGTCAAATGGATTTACTCCCAGAATATAGCCTGAAATTCCGCAAGCCTTTTCAAAGAAATAAACAAGCTCACCGAAATGATATGCAGTAAGGGCAGGAATTTTCACAATTAAATTGGGAACTCCGCCGTCGGTGTGTGCAAGCTCGGTACCCTTTGCCGCCTGCTTATTTACAAAATCCATTGTTTTGCCTGCAAGGAAATTAAGTCCGTCTATATTATCCTCGGTTGCCTCAATGGTTACATTCTTTTGGGGCTCTTCAACCAAAAGAGCTGTTTCATAAAGAATACGCATACCCTCTTGAATATATTGTCCCATGGAATGAAGGTCGCTTGAAAAATCTGCTGCCGCAGGGAAAATACCCTTATTTTCCTTTCCCTCACTCTCGCCAAAAAGCTGCTTCCACCACTCTGCAAAATAGTGAAGTACAGGCTCGTAGTTAACCATCAATTCAATATTTTTCCCCTTTTGATGAAGTATATTTCTTATTGCTGCATATTGATAACATTCATTTGTTTCAAGGTTACACTCTGCATAACGCTGTTGTGCATAGAGCGCTCCCTCCATCATTTTATCTATATCAATTCCTGCAGCTGCAATCGGCAGCAAGCCTACTGCAGTAAGGACAGAGTATCTTCCGCCTATATCATCTGCAATAACAAAGCTTTCATAGCCTTCTGCATCTGCTAACGACTTCAGTGCTCCGCGTGATGCATCTGTTGTGGCATAAATTCTTTTTCTTGCACCATCCTTGCCATACTTTTTCTCAAGAAGGTCTTTGAAAATACGAAAAGCAATTGCAGGCTCAGTGGTTGTTCCCGATTTTGAAATAACATTTACTGATATATCCTTGTCTCGGGCAAGCTCCAACAAATCTGCCATATAGGTAGAGCTTATGTTATTGCCTGCAAAAAAGATTGCAGGAGCTTTTCTTTGTTCTTTATCAAGCGAATTATAAAAAGAATGTGAAAGCATTTCTATGGCTGCTCTTGCGCCAAGATATGAGCCTCCTATGCCTATTACAATGAGCACATCGGAATCCGAGCGAATTTTTTCTGCTGCTTTCTTTATTCTTGCAAATTCCTCTTTATCATAATTTTGTGGCAAATCCACCCAACCAATAAAATCATTTCCCGCACCATTTTTTTCGTGCAGATAATTATGTGCAAGCTTCACATGCTCCCTCATATGATCAAGTTCTGCCTGATTAATATATGTTAATGCTCTTGAGTAGTCAAACTTTAAAT
>JAZURZ010000007.1:0-7164 GCA_045606465.1 Clostridia bacterium
CATGAAGAAAAAAACAGTTATATAGGTGTGGGCGTGATATTAGGTGTTCATGAAGATAATAATAGAATACAAGTTGTTTCAATAGAGGAAGATTCATATGCCAAAGAATCAGGGATGCGGGTAGGCGATATTGTTCTTAAAATTGATTCTGAGGAAGTTAATTCCAAAAACTTAAATGATGCAGTCAGAAAAATAAGAACTTCATCAGATAAATCAGTAGTATTTGAAATTCAGCGCAATGATGAAATATTTAATATAGTTGTAGAAAAACAAACTATAGAAAAAAATTCCGTACAAAGTAAAATTATTTCAGATACAATAGGATATATAAAAATTTCTTCATTTGACAGACGTGACAATGATGATAAAGATGCACTTGATACATATGATGAATTCAAGCAAGAAATGCAACCAATTTTACAAAAGGGAATAAAAAAACTTATTATTGATTTAAGAAATAATCCTGGTGGCGATGTTGTTGTAACATCAAAAATTGCAGATTATCTTTTGCCCGAAGGAATAATTGCATATTATGAAAACAAAAAAGGCAAAAGGGAGTATATATATTCTGATGACGAATGTATCAATATGGAAATAATAGTCATTGGCAATGAAGAAAGTGCATCTTCTTCAGAAATACTTATAGGTGCATTAAGAGATAATAATATTGCTAAATTTGTAGGCGAAAAAACATATGGCAAGGGTATTATGCAAACTATATATTTCTTTATGGATGGTTCAGGGCTATCTGTTACAACTGCAAGATGCTATTCTCCAAACGGAGCATGTATTCACGATATAGGAATTGAGCCTGATTATCTTGTAGAGCAGGAAAATGATGCAAAAGAGGATTTGCAGCTACAAAAAGCAATCGAATTATTACAATAATTTTTTTAAAAAACACGAGGTAATAAATGGAAAATATTATTAAGAATTTAAATGAAAAACAACAATCAGCAGTGACAACAACTGAAGGCCCCGTTTTGGTATTAGCAGGTGCCGGCAGCGGAAAAACAACCGTGTTAGTAAATAGAATTGCATATATTCTAAGAAAAAAAAGAGTGGGGCCTAAAAATATAATTGCAATAACCTTTACTAATAAGGCTGCAAATGAAATGAAGGAACGTATCACGAAATTAATTGGCGAATCTGTCAATGAAATGTGGGTGAGCACCTTTCATTCGGCTTGCGTAAAAATTTTAAGAGGGTATATAGATTTAGTAGGATATGAGCGGGATTTTGTAATATATGACACTACAGATTCAAAAACTGTAATTAAGGAATGCTTAAAAGAATTAAACTTAGACGAAAAAGCCTATCCTCCAAAAGCTATTTCTTCAGCTATAAGTAAAGCAAAAGATAAAATGCAAACTCCGGAAATTTTTGAAAATGAAAACTATGGCGATTATTATTCGAAAATTGTATCGCAAGTATATAAGCTTTATCAAAAAAAGCTAAAAAATAACAATGCGCTTGACTTTGACGACATTGTATTTTTGGCAGTTAAGATATTAGAAGAAAACTCCGATGTATTACAGCGTTATCAGGAGCGTTTTTCTTATATTATGGTTGATGAGTTTCAGGATACAAACTATATTCAATATAAGCTTGTAAGTATGTTGGCACAAAGCACAAGAAATCTTTGTGTTGTGGGTGATGATGACCAGAGTATATATAAATTCAGAGGCGCAGATATCAGAAATATTTTGGGCTTTGAAAAGGATTTTCCTGATGCAAAGATAATTAAGCTTGAGCAGAATTATCGCTCTACAAAAAATATTTTAAATGCTGCAAATGCAGTTATTGCCCATAACAAAGGAAGAAAAGGAAAAGAACTCTGGACTGATAATGCCATAGGCAAGAAAATAGAACTTTTTACTGCTCAAAATGAGCATGGGGAAGGGGAGTATATTGCAAAACAGATTAAAAAACTTGTTTCAGATGGCGACAAATATTCAAATTCTGCAGTTTTATATAGAACAAACGCACAGTCGCGCGTAATAGAAGAAATGTTTTTGCGCTTAGCAATCCCTTACAGAGTTCTTGCAGGAATGAGATTTTATGATCGAAAAGAAATAAAGGATATAATTGCATATTTAAGAGTTATATACAATCCTCGTGATGATGTTAGTTTAAAAAGAATAATAAACGAGCCAAAACGAAGCATCGGCGCATCCACCATTGAAAAGGCATCCTTAATAGCAACCGAAAAAGGGAAGAGTCTTTTTGATATATTAAAAAAATCTTACGATTATCCTCAGCTTCTCAGAGCATCATCAAAAATCGAGGAATTCGTAAAGCTTATTGAGGATTTAAGAGTTTCCTCAAATTCCATGAAACTTGAGGATTTCATTGTTAAAGTTTTAAATGATACAAATTATTTGCCCTTATTACAAATTGAAAATACTGTAGAGGCTCAGTCAAGGATAGAAAACTTGCAGGAATTTATGTCGGTTGTTCAGGAGTTTGAAAAATCAACAAGTGATATATCCTTAGGTTCTTTTTTGGAAAATCTTGCTCTTGTAGCTGATATAGATGCTTATGATGAGGACCAGGATTGTGTTATTATGATGACTATTCATAGTGCAAAAGGACTTGAATTTGACTATGTTTTTCTTGCAGGAATGGAGGAAGGACTCTTTCCCTCGTCGAGGTCTATGCTTGAGATAGAGGACATAGAAGAGGAAAGAAGATTGTGCTATGTAGCAATTACACGTGCTAAAAAGAAACTCTTTTTAACAAATACAAAATCAAGAAAATTATATGGAAAAACAGACTATCCTGCACCCTCACAATTTTTAAAAGAAATTCCTCCTGAATTTATTGATGAAGTTTTTAACAATAATATAACCAGAGCAGCAGCTTATATAAATAAGCAAATTCCAAAGGATAATTTGAGTTTCTTTAAAAATGTACCAAATGAGCCTTTACCTGAAGAAATAAATTTTAAACCTGGCGATTATGTTATGCATAAAAAGTTTGGAGAGGGAATAATTTTGTCGGTTCAGCAATTTGGAAGAGATGCAAAATTGGAAATAAATTTTCATTCAGTTGGCAGAAAGCAGCTTATGGCAGTTTTTGCAAAATTGGAAAAACTCGATAAATAAACATTTTTTAAAGACTAAAACCATATAATAGCAATAATAAGGTATTAAATCTTATTATTTTATATGGGGTGAGATGATGAAAAAAATGCTGCTATATTGCACAAGTGTTATCACAATAGCGTTGATTGTTGTTTTCGTTTTTATTGTTTCTGCAAAGGATGAAAATAAAAACAGAGAATTTTTAGAAAGCTACGGTTGGGAAGTAGCAGAAGAAGAAATTGAAATTGAAGAAATAACCATTCCAAAACAATTTGATTTAATTTATAATAATTATAATGTGTTGCAAAAGCAAGCAGGACTTGACTTGTCAGATTATAAAGGGAAAAAAGCAATAAGATATACATATTTGATTTTAAATTATCCTACTGATATTGATGAGGAAATAAGAGCCAATGTAATAACTGTAAAAGGAGTTCCTGTTGCAGGTGATATTATGACAACAAGTTTAAATGGTTTTATGCATTCTTTAAATTACCCCGAAAATCAATAGGGAGAAAAATATACATCTAAGGGAGATAAATTACTCTTTATCTCCCTTAGATGTACTAAAATGGCTTTTTTTGAGCTTTACACGATTATTATATATCTTAATTATAGTATTTATAATTTCTTTATTTGTAAATTCCTCGTCATTATAAATAATTATTTCCTGCGGCGACAGTGTTAAAATTACATCAAGTAAAATATCTTCAAAACCAATTACTAAAGAAAATATTTCTTTTTGATTTAAATCGGTTATTCTTATTCTATCATTTATTTGATTTATATTAATTAAATCTATTAAAGGAATTTGAAGCTCTGTATAGATGCTCAGTCCATCAATTAATTGTTTGTATTCATTTTCCATTATAAATTCATTTACTGCCATAGCTAAAACGTCTTCTATATAGGATACATATTCTTTTAATCTGAAGGTTATAAATCCCGCCATATTAAGAAGCCTTTCCTCTTTTATATAATCAGTTATATACCCCGATAATGCAATTCTTAGCATATCTTTCGCAGCGACAAGCTTTTTCTTACTTTCACTCCCTATGAACATTTGTTCGTGCTTTGTCATATAACTATAGTTGGTTTTTATTAAAGAATATAGAATTTTATCTTCATATTCATCAACTATTTTGTTAAAGAGAGCTTCTGTGGCATTATAAATATCTTCATCTGTTTTCAAACACACATATTCAATATCAGAACCATCTATTATTTTTATAGTTTTTGGCACACCCTCACTCCCTGCTGAAATTTGTTAATATATAGGAATAATAGAGCCAATATCCTCCAATTCACAATTATTTAAGGAATATACATCTACATTGTGATTTTTGCAAAAGCTTTTTATTTTATTATAATCCGGATGAAGAGATATATCTCCATTAAATGCCAATATTTCCTTGGAAATAAGTCCGGAGGCTCCTCCAATAAAACCATATGGCAAGTGTTTTAGCTTTACACTTCCTTCGTGTATAAGCAAACTATCTATATCGTTTTTAAGAGCAATTTCTGCGATTTTTTTGTCTGCGGTAATTATTGCAGCCTCGGAAACTATACAAATTGAGCATTTACTGTAGCCCTGTTTTACATCTATTAATTTTACTCCATTTTTATTATAATATTCAGATATTTTCTCCTCGGTATATTTTTCCTTATGAAAAGCAATATTATTTATTCTTGCTACATTATATGCAATATCATAGGGATAGGTGTTTTTAATTTGCGCTTTACCCATTATAATATTTTCTTTTGGAAAAATCTTGCAAAAATAATCATATGCCTCAGGTGCAACCACAGCTTTTTGAAAATTTAATTGATGAAAAAGCATATCAGGATGCCCCAAGACCGCCTGATATGCCACATTTAATTTTGGTGTTTTAAAAACTTTTATACCTAATTTTTTTAAATCTTTTTCAGTTTGCTCTGCCCTATAATCTATTAAGACTGCTTTTACCATAGATTGAGGCAAATTTGGATTTTTGATAAACATTTTATCACCTTAGTTTACATAATTTATTTATGGTTAACTTTCCAGAAATTTTATTGCAATCTGAGCCATGAGAGCCATACCATATTTTAAGGAATTTTCATCAGCATCAAATTCAGGACTATGAATAGGTGCAGAAATTTTATTATTTCCCACCCCTAATCTAAAATATGAAGATGGTACCATCTCTGCAAAATATGAAAAATCATCCCCTGCCATTGATGAGCATGGCAGATTTATTATTTTGTTTATAAAGGAAAGTTTTTTAGCTGCTTTTATTACAATGCCATTCATTTTAGTGTCATTTATTACAGGTGGATACAAAGCACGATACTCAAAATCGCAATCTCCGCCTGACTTTTTTGAAATTTCCTTTGCGATATTTTCTAAAATTTCGGCAAGATAAAAACGTGTTTTATTGTCAAGTGCGCGCAAGGTTCCTTCTAAAATTGCAGTTTCAGGAATCACATTAGGACAAGTCCCTGAATGCATTGAGCATATTGAAACAACGCAAGGTGTTGATGGGTCTATGTATTTTTTTACAACGCCCTCGTATTCTTTTGCAATCTCACTAGCTATCATAATAGGATTGATACATTGTTTGGGGGCTGATCCATGACCGCCTTTCCCTTTGATAGTAATTGTAAATTCATCAGGGCATGCCATAATTGCCCCATCCCTTATCTGAATATTTCCGCATTTTTCCAAGGGCTCTACATGCAAAGCAAATGCCGCATCAACATGCGGATTTTCCATGACACCAGCCTCAATCATAGGCATAGCGCCACCGGTGGTTTCTTCGGCTGGTTGAAAAACAAGCTTGACATTGCCGCAAAAAGAATCTTTCAAATCATAAAGTATTTTTGCAGCTCCCAAAAGACAAGCTGTATGGATATCGTGACCGCAGGCATGCATAAAACCATCGTTTAATGAGGAAAATGGCAGATTAGTCTTTTCTTTTATAGGAAGTGCGTCTATATCAGCACGAAGTAATATAGTTTTTCCTTCGCTTTTTCCTTTAATTAACGCAACCGTTCCTGTTTTTGCGCACTCAGAATATTCTATTCCTATTTTTTTAAGCTCATTACGTATTATAGTGGAAGTCTTTATTTCGTTAAAGCCAATTTCGGGATATTGATGCAGTTTTTTGCGAATTTCATTGACATAATCCCAATATTTTTTTGCAAGATTTTCAACCATTTATTATGCACCTTCAATCATTTTAATAAATTCATTTTCATCAATTATGGTCACACCAAGATTAATTGCTTTTTCAAGCTTACTTCTTGCCTCTTCACCAGCCAGAACATAGCTTGTTTTTTTAGAAACCGATGAAGATGTTTTTCCGCCTAAATCTTCAATAATCTGAGATGCTTCAGCTCTTGTATATGTTGGAAGTGTCCCTGTTAAAACAAAGGTTTTACCCTCGAAAATTAATTGTGCATCATTTTTTTCTTCCAAACTATCTTCAAGGGAAACTCCGGCAAGCCTTAACCTTTCTATAAACTCAATATTTTGCGGTTGCTCAAAGAAATCAACAATGCTTTTCGCCATAATTGTGCCAATTTCATCAATTTTTACAAGCTCCTCAACCGTTGTCTTAGAAAGGTTTTCCATGCTTTTGTATTTTTTTGCAAGAAGCTTTGCGCATTTTTCACCTACATGACGTATTCCAAGACCATTTATAAGTCTATATAATGGGTTAGTCTTTGATTTGTTTAGGGCGTCTATCAGATTTTGAGCAGATTTTTTGCCCATTTTATCCATTTTTTCAACATCTTTTTTGTCAAGATAATATAAATCAGCAGCGGTTTTTATAAGTTCCCTTTCAAGCAACTGTTCAATAATAGATGGGCCCAAGCCTTCAATGTCCATAGCCGGACGTGAAACAAAATGAATAATATTTCTTAGTCTTTGCGCAGGGCAATTAAGTCCTGTGCATCTATATGCAGACTCCCCTTCTTCCCTTATTATTTTTGCGCCACAATCGTTGCAAAATTCAGGCATTACAAAATCAATTTGTGTTCCGTCACGCATATCAGGACAGCTTTTTACAACCTCAGGGATAATATCTCCAGC
>JAZURZ010000008.1:0-23593 GCA_045606465.1 Clostridia bacterium
GGTCGGGATAAAAATAATTTTTTCTTTCAAAAGAAAAATTGTTGTTTATTTTGCAATCCAGACAAAGTCCTGCCAAAATCGCAAGCCTTACTGCCTCTTGATTGATTATTGGCAATGTTCCGGGCATTCCTGCGCACACGGGACAAACCCTTGTGTTTTGCTCTCCTCCAAAAGAGTTTTCACAAGTGCAAAAAATTTTCGATTTGGTTAAGAGTTCTGCGTGTATTTCCAAGCCTATTACGGGAATGTATTTCATTTTATCTCCTCCCGTCTGAAACTTTTTTCAAAATTATGTGCAAGTGCTATTATTTCAGGCTCACAAAAAGCCCTTCCTATAATGCTCATTCCTATTGGCATATCGTTTTTGTCATAGCCGCAGGCGGTGCTTATTACGGGAAGTCCTGCAAGATTGACAGAAACTGTGCAAATGTCATCTGCATAGATTTTTGCAGGATTTTTTTGTATATCCTTTATTTTGCACGCTGTTTTTGCTGTAGTTGGGGTAAGAATTACATCGCAAGTTTTAAAAATTTCATCATATTCTTTTTTGATTTTTTTTCTTACATTCAGTGCCTTTTTATAATATTCATCGTAATATTTAAAGGATAGGACATAATTTCCCAACATAATTCGCCTTTTTATTTCATTTCCAAAACCCTCTTTTCGGTTTTCTTTTATCAATGAGTCATAGTCCTCGCCAAACTCACTTCTTAAGCCATATCTTATTCCGTCATAGCGTGACAAATTACTTGCCGCCTCGGCAGAGGAAATAATATAATAGGCAGAAACTGCATATTCAAGAGATGGCAGTGACACTTCCACAAGCTCGCAACCCGATTTTTTATAATACTCTGCCGCAAAAAGAACCTTTTGTTTTATTTCGTCAGAAATTTCTTCTGAAAAAAATTCTTTTGGCAAGCCTATTTTTATTCCCTTTAAGCTTTTATCCTTTTCAAAAAGATAATCTGAAACAACTCTTTGAGAAGAGGTTGCATCCCTTTTGTCTTTGCCTGCAATAACATTTAGAGTATATCCTATGTCCTCAGCAGAGGTGGAAATTACACCAATCTGGTCAAGGCTTGATGCAAATGCAATAAGGCCATATCTTGAAATTGTTCCATAAGTTGGTTTTAATCCCGTTACTCCGCAAAAAGCAGCTGGCTGACATATAGAGCCGCCCGTATCACTTGCTAATGCAACGGGCGAAAACCCCGCAGCAACGCTTGCAGCAGCTCCACCCGATGAGCCACCCGCTATAAATTCAGGATTATGAGGATTTCCCACCCCTCCAAAATATGAATTTTGCGAACGACTCCCCATTGCAAATTCGTCCATATTTGTTTTTCCAAGAAGTATGCTGTCTTGCAAAAGCAATTTCTCTGCCGCAGTTGCATTATATGGCGGAACAAAATCTGAAAGCATTTTTGAGGCACAAGTGGTTTTTATATCCTTTGTGCAGATATTATCCTTTATTGAAAAAGGTATCCCTGTAAAAGGCATTATATTTTTCGAAATTATTCTTTCATCAGCAATTTTTGCGCTATTTAAAGCCTCTTCTTCGCAAAGGGTTATAAAGCTATTTATTTTGTTGTCTTTTTCTTTTATTTTTTCAAAATAATTTCTGCATAACTCTGTCGCAGAAATTTCTTTTTTGTCTAATTTCTCTCTTAAACTTTTCAAAGACAAAACTTTTTCACACCCTTTTTAAACAATTTTTGGAATTACAAAGCCTGATTTTTCCACATTTTTAGAATTTTTTAAAACATCTTCTTTGTCTAAAGATTTTTTAACTTCGTCTTTTCTTAAAAATTTATACTCGCATACAAAAGCTTTTTCTTCAATATTTTCTTCTTTAAAGCTTTTTATTTTATCCATTAAAGCCACAATGTCTGTCATATCATCTGCCATAGATTTTAATTCTTCATTTGTGAATTTTATTTTTGAAAGCTCCGCAAGTTGTGAAATCTGCTCTTTTGTAAACATTTTTACCCTCTGTTTCATTAAAATTTATTTTAAAAGGTTTTTGTTCTTTATTCTATGCCAAACCTCTCGTTTTTCTTTTTTATTCTTCTTTTTCTGCAAAGCTTGCCATTGCAAAAAGTGTATCTGACAACCTATTAAGATAAATCAATACATTTTTGTTTATTTTTGATTTATGATATTCCTCTGCTGCAATGCATTCGGCGCGCCTTGCTACAGTTCTTGCATAATGTAAAAACGCCGAGGAAAGGTTTTCGCCTGGAATTAAAAATTTCTCTAAGCCTTTTGGACAATATTTATCACATGAACCTTGCAAAGAATTTATATTTTCTTGAGTGATATATTCTCCTGCACCCGAAATTTCTGACATTAAAGAAATTAAATTTTTTTGTATTAAAAAAATATCTTCTTTTAGGCTTTGGTGCTTTGTTGCCGCTCTTGCCACTCCCAGAATGGCAGAGGCTTCATCTATTGTACCAACCAATTTTATGCATATATCTGATTTTGAAACCTCTTTTCCGTCAGCTTTTTTTGTGTAACCCTCATCACCACAGCCGGTATATAATTTTGTCATTTTCTTGTCTTCCTTTTTTTATTTTTCATGCTTTGATTATACAACATTTTTAAGTGAAAGTAAAGTGATTGAAATGATTTTTAAAATAAAGAAAATTTTTTTCTATAATAAAGGATGTGGCACAGATAATCTATACCACCTCATAAACTCCTTTATGAAATTTTCCCCCAGTTCTTGACAAATAACCCCTTTTTAAAGTATTGCATTAACAATATTCGCCCTTTTAAAGCATGCAAAAAGGACTGACCTTTCGGTCAGCCCTTTAAGTTTTTAGTTAATTACGATTATTTACTATCGTATCAGATATTAATACTCGTCACCAATGATTACAAATACGTCTGTAGCGATATCGTCAACAACCTTAGCGAATGCGAAGATCATGTTGTCTGTCAAAGCATCCTCTTCCCAATCGATTGCTTCACCTTTTTCGTCGCCGTCAAGAACTGCTGTCTTATACTGATTATTTGTTACTGTGCAAGCTACAATGTCTGACTTCAAACCAGCTGACAAGCGGAACTTCTCACCCTTTGTGAAGTCGTAGATAACAACGTTTGTATCATCTGTAATGTTAACATCCTTGTAACCGCCTGAGCCTTCTTCTTCCTCAGAAGCGTCAACCTCTACCAATGTAGCGAAGTGATTGCAAGCTTCACCATCTAATGTCAACTTGTCACTCTTGATGAATGAACCAAGTGTGAACATGCTGCTTGACTTAGAAATAACAGGTCCGTAAAGAAGCTGTGTGATTTCTTTAGAAGTATTGATATCACTAGTATTCCATTTTGTTGTCCAGTTTGTTGCATCTGCAGTATTTATGCTAACTGCATTCTTCATAGCATTATCAACTGTCTTGGTGTAATTTGCATCCAAACCAATTTCAGCAGCTGTTACCAATGCATCGATTCTCTTAATCTTGTTGTCGCCATCTACCATGAATACAACAACGTCACCCTTTGAAAGGTCTGTAGCTGTAGCTTCTGCTCCATCAATATAAACATCAACGTCATAGTTAGCTACCATTTCGATTTCAGCGCCCTGATACAATGCATTTACAACGAAGATATCATCTTCAGTTTCTTCTTCGATACCTTCAGCAGGTGTCTTAGTAAGAACTGCAAAGTTTGTATCAAATGTATATCCGCCACCATCTTTTGTGATAAGAACTAAGTTATAGTAACCATTTGAGTTCTTGTCATAACCATAAGCTTCATAGTCGCTGCCATCAACAAGACCTGCAATTGAAGAAACTGCCAACTTATCATATGTCTTCTCTGCTGGATCTTCAGCATCATATTCAACAGCGTCAATAATCTTGGTTGCATTATTTATCTTAAGTGTTCCCAATGCGCTTGATCTTTCTTTATATGTAAGATCTTCGCCACCCTTACCATCAACAAACTCTAAGTAAATAATTCTGCCTGTTGAATTTGAAATCTTGTACTTAACAACACGATTTTCAATAGATGTCTTGTTAGAGGTTGTTATCTCAGACTTCTCAGCATTGTTATCATTTACATCTTCATATTTGTCGATTTTTCCATCTTCATTTATATCATTATATACTTTCTTCAATATCTCCTGAGAAGACTTGCCAACCTCAGTAAGGTCAACGTTCAAGTTCTTTGAAGAACCATCTGTTGTGTAGAGCATTGCTCTATAGTACTCTTCTGTTGAAGACCAGATAAATCTGTCGATAACTGCGAGCTTAGCTGAAGAAGCAACCATCTCGAAAGCAAAGATTCTGCCAAATGCATCGAGGAACAATGTGTACTCGTCAGCAAAGTTCAATTCGCTAGCCATTGAATAGCCCTGTACGAACTCATATGAAGCGTCACCAATCTTAACGGTTTCGTCATACTGGTCCTTACCCATTACTTTACCTTCTGCTGTATCTCTTGATACATAGATTTCATAGAATTTTGAATCTTCTACGCCAGCCTCAACGTCGTAAGCGATAGATACAACGTCGTCTTCCTTCAATGCTGTGTAGTCAATTTCTTCACCATTGAAGTAGATTGAAGCTGTTACATCCTCATCCTCAGGATCCAATACGATGAAGCCCTTGTCAAGGTTGTACTTATCAGCGAAAGAAATTCTTCCTGTTGAAGCATTAACTGCACCAACAATAGCTGTTCCGTAGTATGTTACGAAGATCAAGTCGTACTTGCCATCAGCCTTTGATGATGACTTGTACTGGTCAACGTATTGAACAACACCTGATGTGTTGTTAACAACATACTTATCAAAGTTAGCTGCTGTCCAGTCAACTTCTACGCCGTTTACATAAAGCTCAACACCTGTTGGGTTCAAGCTATACTTAGCAGGCTTTGAAGCATCCTTTGAATCATAGTACTTAACGTAAGGAGTCTCGTTTGAACCGAAGTCAATGTCAAAATCATCTTCTTCAATTAAGCTTGTGTCAAATGTAACAACATTGTTCTTTCCTGAAGGAACGAAATCAATGAATGTAGCGTCGCCATCTTCGTCAACCTTGATGATAGCTGCAGCATATGTCTTGAGGTAGTCAGCAGCATCTGTGTTGCCAACATATACTCTTACAGACTCAGCTGCGTCACCCTTCTCTATAGCAGTTTCACCATCATAATTTTTTGTATATTCGATGTCGAAGCTAACTTCGTCAGCGTCATAGGTGCTTGAGTCTGTTCTGTTTGTAGCTGTTACGTTACCCTCTACATAGTAAGCGTCATGCTTTTCTGTTAAAAGAGTCTTGTAATCATTGTCGTTCTTTCCATCCATGATTGTCATGTCAGGAACGAGGTTGCCATAAGAATCAATTCTCAAAGAAGTAGATTCAACTATGGGAACGTTCAACAATGTGTTGTAGATCATCTGAGCAACCTGAGCTCTTGTTACAGCAACGTCTGCAGCTGCAGAAACGCCTTGTGTAACGCCCTTGTCGTTAGCTACTGAGATGTAACCGTTAGGCCATCCGCCGAGGTACTCAGCGTAGCTGCCATAACCAGCAATTCTAACAAGCATTGAGATCATTTCAGCATATGTAACATTGTTGTCTGGCTTGAATGTTCCATCTTCATAACCTGAGATGAAGCCTTCAGCAACACCGATGTTTACATAACCTGATGCCCAAGCCTTTGCTTCTGTGTTAACATCAGCAAACTTTGTTGTGCCTTTTGAACCAGCAGCATCTGCTGATCTGTTAAGAGCTGCAACAACCATTGTTGCTACTTCAGCTCTTGTAATGTTATTGTCGGGCTTGAAGCTTCCATCTTCATAACCTGAAATAACGCCCAATGCAGCAAGAGTATTAATAGCTTTTGCATTGGCTGCTGTGTCTGCAACGTCTGTAAAGTTAGCCATAGCTACTGAACCAACTGAAAGAGCTAAAGCAACAACAGCAGAAATTAGTTTTTTGAGATTCTTTTTCATACTCTCAAATCCTCCCTTATTTTGATTTTGAAAGGGTGTGGCTGATTCGCCCGTTGCGCACCCTTTCTTTACGCACCGTAGCGTTAAACGCGTCAAGAATTTTTTAACAATCCTTGACTATGCACTGATTATACCACTAAAAGCGGCAATAAGTCAATGCTCTTTCCACAGTTGTAACATAACTGTAAAATTGCTGTTATACAAAAACATCGCTGTAATTTATCTTTAAAACAACTCCGTCTTTGTATTATCCCTGTAATTTTTACAAAAGAAAAACCAGCATACATATTAAATTTTACTCGCTTTTTGCCCAATTGTCAAGAGTTTCGGGCTTGTTTTTATTTTTCTTTTGTAGTTTTTTATTCTTTTTTATGTATTTTTGAATATTTGTTGGATAAAATGCCCAATTATATCAAAAAGATTTTTATCTTCCTCAAACTGCGAGTAACATTTTAAAAGACGTATCTTTTTATTTTTTTGTTCCGCATTTGATAAAAAAGATATGCATATTATATTTAATGAGAAATAAAAATGGAGGAATTAATATGGGATATGACTACGCACAAATGCTTGCCGATGCAGAAAGGCTTTGTTCGGAATTTGAGTTTGCAAAAATTTTTTCTATCGGCGAAAGTGTTATGGAAAGAAAAATTTATTGCATTAAAATAGGAAAGGGAAAAAGAAAGCTTTTTATAAATGGGGCACACCACGGACTGGAGTATCTTACCTCTGCATTTATATTGAAATTTTTAAAAGAGTATGCCGGCTGTATCAGATACAAAAAAAGCTTTTTAGGTTATGACGCTTCCGACTTATTTGAAAAAACCACCCTCTATGCAGTTCCGATGGTAAATCCCGACGGGGTTGACATTGCCATTCATGGCATTGACATTACAAATCCCTATCATAGAAAGCTCATAAGTGAGGTGGGAATACATAGCTTTAACAAGGTGTGGCAGGCAAATGCAAGGGGCGTGGATATAAATCACAACTACAACGCTGGCTGGCGTGTTGTAGAGCCCGAGCCCTCACCCTCACGCCATAGCGGACCTTATTCTGAAAGCGAGCCCGAAACTAAAGCCATTGTAGATTTTGTGCGCGATACAAATTTTGATATGCTCATGGCATTTCATTCCCAGGGCGGCGAAATATATTATGATTACGATGGCAAAGCCGAGGCGCGTTCCTTTGAGCTTGCAAGGGAATTTGCAAATTTAAGCGGCTATTGCGCAACCACTCCCGAGGGAAGTGCTTCCTTTGGCGGCTGCAAGGATTGGTTTATTGAGGAGTTTGGCAAGGCAGGCTTTACAATAGAAATAGGTCACGGGAAAAATCCTTTGCCCATGGAGGATTTGGAAAAAATCTATGAAGAAAATTCCAAAATATTATTATGCGCTCTGGACAAAACTTGACAAAACAAAGCTTTTAGTTTATAATGTCAATTGAGTAAGTCAGACGGTTGCGTGCCCTTTGGCATGAGGAAAGTCCGGGCTCCATAGAGCAGGGCGCCGGGTAACACCCGGTGGAGGCGACTCCAAGGATAGTGCAACAGAAAATAAACGCCTTTTTAAAAGGTAAGTGTGGAAATGTGCGGTAAGAGCGCACAGGGGAGATGGTAACTGAATCCCCGTGTAAACCCCGTCCGGAGCAACACCTGAAAGGGAAATTAAGCCTGCTCGGCGCTTCCCGATACGGTGGCATGAACGTCCGAGTAATCTGACGTCACAGATAGATAACCGTCCGATACAGAACCCGGCTTACAGACTTGCTCATTTTTAAAAAATCAAAGAAATTTCAAAAAAATTTCTAAACAAAAATGCGCCTCAGAAACCATCGGTTCCTAGGCGCATTCTTTTTTTATTTTAAAATTTTTCCCAAAATTGTAAAAATTCCAAAGATCACAATATCTACAACAACTATCATTGAGCCTGCGGGAACAGATACCAAAATTGAAATTATCATTCCTAAGCTTGCTGATGCCACCGCTGTTATCAGAGAGCAAATCATAACCGATTTAAAGCTTTTAAAAAGCCTCATTGCTGTAAGCGCAGGGAAAATTATTAATGCCGAGGTCAAAAGCGAACCTACCAAGGTCATTGCAAGAACTATAATTATTGCGGTAATTATCGCTATTAGGGAATTGTAAAACTCAATATTAATTCCCGTAGCTTTTGCAAAGGATTCATCAAACGTAACAGAAAATATCTTATTATATAAGAAGCTAAATACAAAAAGCACCACTATTGACATAATTAAGCAAAGCAGCACATCGCCTTTTGAAAGAGTAAGTATAGATGCAGACCCGAAAAGGGTGCTACAAACATCGCCCGAAATATTAGGAGATGTTGAAAAAACATTCATTATGAGATAACCCACTGCCAATGCACCCACCGAAACCATCGCTATTGCAGCATCGCCTTTTATCTTGGCATTACGTCCCGATTTTAAAAGAAAAACCGCCGAAATTACAGTTACAATCAGTACCACCGCCATATCTGTGGCAAAATTCATGGCAGTAGCTGCCGCCATGGCACCAAATGCAACATGAGAAAGTCCATCACCAATGAAAGAATATCTTTTTAAAACAAGGATAACGCCCAACAATGATGCACACAAAGCTATTAGCACACCTGCAACAAGCGCATATCTTACAAAAGGATATGAAATATATTCTGAAAGCTTTTGGAAAATATCTGCCATTTTTTTATTTCCTTTCTAAAAAATCTTATCAAAGCATAAATCTCTGACCGATTTCGCTTTTCATATATTCTTCCTTTGTTCCAAAAAAGGTGTTATCATGTCCTATATGCAAAATATGCGAGGCATATCTTATTGCCGAGCGAACATCATGGGACACCATTATCACAGTTATTCTATCTTCCTTATTTATTTTGTTTATTATTTCATACATCTGCGAAGTAACTCTTGTGTCAAGTCCTGATACGGGCTCGTCTAAAACAATCATTTTTCTTGCGGCACACAAAGCCCTTGCAAGAAATACCCTTTGTTGTTGTCCTCCCGAAAGCTCTCTGTAGCTTCTTTTTGCAAGTTCTGAAATTCCCAGACGTTCCATTTCAAATTCTGCTCTTGCTTTTTCCTCTTTTGAAAAAAAGGGAAAAATTTTGTGTCTTGCCATAAACCCTGACAACACCACCTCGGCAACAGACGCGGGAAAATCCTTCTGCGCCTCGGTCTGCTGAGGAAGATATCCGATATCGTTATATTTTAGTCCGTCGCCCAGCTTTACTTTTCCTTTTATGGGAGTATTTAAATTCAATATTGATTTTATAAGGGTACTTTTCCCCGAGCCGTTTTCTCCCACAATGCAAATATAGTTTCCTTTTTCCGCCCAAAAGCTTATATCCTTTGCAACTATTCTTCCCTCGTATCCTATTGACAAATCCCTGCATGTAAGCTGTGACATAAATTAATTTTCCTCATTTCTTAAATTTAGTGCAACCTTTAAGGCTTCTAAGTTTTCCTCCATGATGCCTATATAGGTGATTTTGTCTTCAATTTCTTCTTTTTTTACTGATTGCATAGATTTCATGGTAATTATTTTTGCGTTTTTTGACTTTGTGTTTTCTATGATGGTTTTTGCAAGCCTATCATTTCCATTATCAATCACAATTGCAGCAGGCAAGTTTTCTTTTTCCATTTTCTCTGCAAGATGAGCTACCACCTCAAAGCTTGCCTCAGATTCTGCCGAGCATCCAGGAAAAGCCGCATAATATGAAAGGTCATAATCTTCTACAAGATGTGCAAATGGAAATCTGTCCGCAAACAAAAGGGTTTTATTGTTGGCTTTTTTTATTTCTTTTTCATATTCATTGTCAAGAGCTTCTAATTTTTTTGTGTAGCTTTTTAAATTGTTTTTGTAAATCTCGCCTCGCTCCGCATCAATTTCAATTAAACCTTGGGCAATTTCTTCGCAGATTTCTTCTGCATTTTCCAAAGAAAGCCACACATGTTCATCCTCGTGATAGTGTTCTCCTGACAAAACATGCTCCTCTTCATGCTCATTCTCGCACGCAATATCCATCATTTTTATTTGCTTTATGGAATTTTGACTCTTTTTGATTGCCTCTGCCACCCATTCGTCCGACACTCCATTGGTGTAAATTGCCATGTCGCAGTTTCCCAAAACAAGAATATCCTCAGCAGTAGGCTGATAGCTATGAATGTCGGCGCCATTATCAACAAGAAGAACAAGCTCTATTTTATCCTCTACTCCCTTTATAAGTTCCCTTGTCCAATCATATTGAGGAAACATGGTGCAGACTATATTTATTTTTTCATTGTTTTTCTCTTTTTTCTCACAAGCAGTTATTCCTGTAAAAAGAATACTTGTTAAAAGAAAATATGCTACTATTTTTTTCATTTTTTTTTAAATTTCTCCCTCTGTTGTAATTTTAGACATTCTCTTTTTATTATATACTTTCATTTTAATTATGTCAAGATTTTGAGCTTTGCAGTCTTTAAAAATACCTTTTTTAAATTAAAAGGTAATAAGGTTATGACAAAATAAACTTATTTTATCACAACCTTATGTAAAAAAATGTGTGGCAACCACTTTGGAGTTTTTAAGTGCAATTAAAAAAGCGCATCAACTATGAAGTCAATGCACTAAAAAATGCACAACTCATTTGCTACCACACAAATTTTTCGACCGACTTTTAAAGTTGCGAAAAAAGAGCCTGCATTTTTATCAAAATAAAAACACAACTCTAAAAGGATCTTAATAAAATTTGTGTGGTATTAGCATTATAGCATATATTCCCTCATTTGTCAAATATAAAAATATTTTTTAATTCTCGTTAATTGAGTATTGTAACTTTTTAAAATTAAAAGGCATAAGGCTATGACAAAATAATTTCATTTTTTCACAACCTTATGTAAAAAAGTGTGTGGCAACCGCTTTGGAGTTTTTAAGTGCGATTAAAAAAAGCGCATCAACCAAAGTCAATGCGCCGAAAAACGCAAACTCCGATTGTCGCTAAACATAACTTAAATATGAAGTAGGTTCTCTACCATACCAGTTGATGGAATTTGCGTTTTTTAACAAAATTCAAAACTGGTATAGATAAAAAAGGATATGTTATCCCCATAAAACAAAAAACTCCTACTTCAATTATATTAAGTTATGTTTAGCATAATCATTATACCACCAAATGCAGACAAATGCAATAACAAAATAGAAATTTTACAAACAATATCAAAAAATTAAATAATTAGATTAAAAAGACACTTTTAAATATACTTTGTGTAAAATTTTTTCCAAAAACATTTTACACTTCTTTCCAAAATCTATTACTTGCAATAATTTAAACGCCGGGATTTTAAAATCCCGGCTTTTAGATTAAATTCTATAAAGCAAGTCGCAATATGTAGGGAAAGGCCAATATTTCTTCCCTACAATTAATTCTAATGTGTCAGCTGCCTCACGAGCCTCATTCATAAGAGGAATGATTTTATCTTTATAATAAATTGCACGTTCTATCCCCTCTGTTTTGGGAACATTTTCTTCTGCCTTTTTTAATTCCTCGCATGAAGAAATAAGTTTTTCAGTATTGTTGTTGATTTTTTCAAGCAATTTTTTCTCATGCGGTGCCGAAATTCCAAGCTCCTGCTTTTGCTTTATTGATTTTGCCACTACATTTGAATATTCTATGCAGGCAGGCAAAATTTCCTGATTTGCCATTTCCAACGTTGTCAGAGCCTCAATATTTAATGCCTTTGAGTAATCCTCGCAAAAAACTTCGTAGCGTGAGCGGCATTCGGTTTCAGTAAACACATTATGGCTTTGGAAAAGCTTTATTGTTTTTTCGCTTATAAATGCAGCAAGTGCATCGGGGGTGGTTCTTAGGTTTGGCAAGCCTCTTTTTTCAGCCTCTTTAACCCATTCCTCCGAGTAGTTGTTTCCATTAAAAATTATTCTGTCATGGTTTTTCAAGGTTTCAATTATGATATTCATAATCTCTTCCTCTGCATCCTTTGCCGCCTCAAGGCGGTCTGCAAATTGAGAAAGCTCCTCTGCCACCATGCTATTAATTGCAATATTTACCCCTGCAATGGATTGTGCCGAGCCGGGAGAGCGGAACTCAAATTTGTTGCCTGTAAAGGCAAAAGGCGATGTTCTATTTCGGTCGGTTCTGTCCTTTTTTATTACCGGGCTTGCGCCAACTCCCGTTTCAAGAACTGTTGAAATTCTTTCTACCGAGGTTTTTCCCTCTTTTAGCGCATCTACAACCTGCTGAATTTCGTCACCCAAAAATATGGATATAATAGCAGGAGGTGCTTCATTTCCGCCAAGACGATGGTCGTTTCCTGCGGTTGCAACTGTTGCTCTTAAAAGGTCGCCATATTCATCAACGGCTTTGATGACAGCCGACAAAAAGAGCAAAAACTTTTTGTTTTCTATCGGCTTTTTGCCAGGTTTCAAAAGATTTTCACCGGTGTTTGTTCCTATAGACCAATTGTTATGCTTTCCCGAGCCATTTATTCCATCAAAAGGTTTTTCGTGCAAAAGGCAGACAAGTCCATGTCTTTGAGCAACCTTTTTCATGACCTCCATGGTGAGCTGGTTATGGTCTGAGGCTTCATTCGCAATAGAAAATATTGGCGCAAGCTCATGTTGTGCAGGCGCCGCCTCATTATGCTTTGTTTTTGCAAGAACTCCCAATTTCCAAAGCTCTTCGTCAATTTCTTTCATATAGGACGAAACTCTTTCCTTTATGGAACCAAAATAATGGTCATCAAGCTCCTGACCTTTTGCAGGTTTTGCGCCAAAAAGTGTTCTTCCTGTAAGCATAAGGTCTTTGCGTTGCTCATAAAGTTCCTTATCAACTAAAAAATACTCTTGTTCGGGGCCAACATAAGATATAACTCTTGTTGCGTCTGAGTCAAAAAACCTCAATACTCTTAAAGCCTCTTTATTTATTGCCTCCATCGAGCGAAGAAGGGGTGTCTTTTTGTCCAGCACCTCACCAGTATAGGAATAAAAGGTGGTGGGGATACACAAGGATTTATCCTTTATAAAAGCAAATGAGGTAGGGTCCCACGCAGTATATCCCCTTGCTTCAAAGGTTGCTCTCAAGCCCCCCGATGGAAAACTTGATGCATCCGGCTCACCCTTTATAAGCTCCTTGCTCGAAAATTCCATAATGATTTTTCCATCATCCGCAGGAGCAAGAAATGCATCATGCTTTTCGGCAGTTATTCCTGTTAAGGGTTGGAACCAATGAGTGTAATGGGTTGCGCCCTTTTCAATTGCCCAATTTTTCATAGCCTCTGCAACAACCTCGGCAACTCCGGGGTCCAAAGGCGTCCCGTTCTTTATTGTATGTTCAAGGGATTGGAAGGTTTCCTTGGGCAAGCATTCTCTCATGACAGAAAGATTGAAAACTTTTTCGCCGAAAATCTCTGTAATCATATATACTACCTCCAAAATTTTTAAAACAAAAGGCATTTATATAACCCACTTTTTGGAAATCAATATAAATGCCTTTAAGTTTTTTATTTTTCAATAAGACTCTCGCCTGTCATTTCTGCAGGCTTATCTAATCCTAACAAATCAAGCATTGTGGGAGCAAGGTCGGCAAGCTTGCCCTTTTTAAGCTCCACATCTCCCGCACCCAGAACAAGTAAGGGTACAGGGTTTGTTGTATGAGCTGTAAATACGTCTTTTGTTTCGGGGTCTGTCATGCAATCAGCATTGCCGTGGTCAGCTGTAATTAGAATTTTTGCATTCTTAGCCAAAAGAGCATCTACTACCTTACCAAGACATTCGTCAACCGCCTCAACTGCCGCCTTTGCAGCTCGAAATACTCCTGTATGACCTACCATGTCGCAGTTTGCAAAATTTAGAATTATGCAATCATATTTGTCCTCGTTTATAAGCTCAACACATTCGTCTGCAACAAGATATGCGCTCATTTCAGGCTGCATATCATAGGTTGCAACCTTAGGAGAAGCTATGAGTTTTCTGTCCTCACCTTCATATACCGATTCAACTCCTCCATTAAAGAAGAAGGTTACATGTGCATATTTTTCGGTCTCGGCAATTCTTAATTGCTTTAAGCCTTTTCTTGAAATGTATTCGCCAAATGTATTTTCCAAAGTCTGGGGTTTAAATGCCACCTCTACATTAGGCATACTTGCATCATATTGAGTCATGCACACATAGTAAAGAGGAAATCTTTTTCTTTCAAAACCTGTAAATTCATCATCAACAAAGGTTCTTGTAATTTCTCTTGCTCTGTCGGGTCTGAAATTAAAGCAAACAACAGAGTCGTTTTCAGAAATTTTAGCAACAGGCTCTCCATTTTCGCAAACCACCATGGGTCTTATAAATTCATCGGTCAGAAGACTTCCGTTCTCGTCCTTTGTTTCATAGGATTTTCTTACCGCTGATAAGACATCTGAAACTCTTTCTCCCTCACCATTTGCCATAGCTTTGTATGCCTTTACAACTCTATCCCAGTTTGTGTCACGGTCCATAGCATAATAGCGTCCCATTACAGTTGCAATTTTGCCAACCTCTGACTCTTTTAGCTTTTGGGAAAGCTCGGCAATAAAATCAACCCCCGATGTAGGAGATACATCTCTTCCGTCCATTATGCAATGAACATATACCTTTTCCAATCCATTCTTGCGAGCCAAATCAATGAGCCCAAAAAGATGCTCTATGTGGCTATGCACTCCTCCGTTTGATAAAAGTCCCACAAAATGAAGTGCAGAATTATTTTTTTTGCAATTTTCAACTGCGCCCATAAGAACCTGATTTGAGAAAAAATCTCCGTCGTTTATGGATTTTGTTATTCTTGTCAGTTCCTGATAAACCACTCTTCCTGCTCCGATGTTGGTGTGACCAACCTCAGAATTTCCCATCTGACCGTCAGGCAAGCCAACATTCATGCCGCTTGCATAAAGAATTGTATTGGGATAGTTTTTAAAATAGCTGTCAATGTTTGGGGTGTTTGCCGCTTTTATTGCATTCCCCTCTACCGCTTCATTTATACCATAACCATCAAGTATTATAAGTGCTATAGGACTTTTTGCCATAATGTTTTTCATTCCTTTTGTATTATTTTATAGATAAAATTATTTTGCTGCTGCTACAATTGTTGCAAAATCGGCTGTCTTTAATGACGCACCACCGATAAGGCCGCCATCTATATTTTCTTTTGCAAGCAATTCAGCCGCATTTCCTGCGTTCATGCTTCCGCCATATTGAATTGTAAATTCTTCTGCACACTTAGGGCAATAAAGCTCACCCAAAATTTTTCTTATTCCGCCGCAAACCTCTTCTGCCTGGTCTGCAGTAGCAGTTTTTCCTGTTCCGATTGCCCAGATAGGCTCATATGCAATAACAACATTTTTAGCATCAGCTGCTTCAATTCCTGCAAATGCCTTTTTAATCTGGATTGCAATCAAGTCCATTGTGATACCTGCTTCTCTTTCTTCAAGGCTTTCACCTACGCAAACGATGGGGATAAGTCCCTTCAAAATAGCCTTTTTGGTTTTTTTGTTTACAGTTTCGTCAGTTTCTGCAAAATATTGCCTACGCTCTGAATGTCCGATTATTACATATTCAACACCAATATCCTTAAGCATATCAGCGCTAACTTCGCCTGTAAAAGCTCCGCTGTCTTCAAAATGAAGATTTTCTGCGCCTATTTTTACATTTGTGCCTTTTGCAGCCTTTACTGCCTCAGCCAAGCACACATATGGAGTGCAGCAAACAACCTCACAAGCAGCATCCTTTGTTGCCTCTGCAACAGACTTTACAAAATCATATGTTTCTGAAGGAAGCTTATTCATCTTCCAGTTTCCTGCAATAATATACTTACCCATTTTTAAATTCCTCCAATGTATTTTATCTTATTTATCGTTAAGTGCAACAATTCCCGGCAAATCCTTTCCTTCAAGGAATTCCAAGGAAGCTCCGCCGCCGGTTGAAATATGGCTCATCTTCTCGCCAAGGCCCGCCTGATTAACTGCAGCAACGCTGTCGCCGCCACCGATGATTGTGGTTGCGTCAATTTCTGCCAAGGCTGATGCAATTGCATTTGTGCCTTTAGCAAAATTAGGCATTTCAAACACGCCCATAGGTCCGTTCCATACTACTGTTTTTGCATTCTTTATAGCATCTTTGTAAAGCTCTATTGTACCCTCTCCGATGTCAAGACCCTGCCAGCCAGCTTCAATTCCGCCACGCTTTACTGTCTTGTGCTCTGCATCATTTGCAAAATCCTTTGCAACAACTGTGTCAACAGGAATTAAAAGCTTAACGCCCTTATTTTCAGCCTTTTCCATCATTTCCTTTGCATAGTCAAGATAGTCAGCCTCTAAAAGTGAGTCGCCAACCTCTTCACCCAAAGACTTCATGAAGGTATAAGCCATACCTCCGCCGATGATAAGTGTATCAACCTTGTCAAGAAGGTTGTTTATAACTGAAATTTTTGAAGAAACCTTTGAGCCGCCAAGAATTGCAACGCAAGGTCTTACGGGGTTGTTTACTGCATTTCCCAAAAATTCTATTTCCTTTTGAATGAGATAGCCTGCAACTGCAGTATCAAGATACTTTGTTACACCAACGTTTGAGCAGTGTGCTCTGTGTGCTGTTCCGAAAGCATCATTTACAAAAATTTCTGCCAAAGATGCAAGTTCTTCACTGAAGGTGTCAACATTTTTTGTTTCCTCTGCACGATAGCGTGTGTTCTCTAAAAGAACTACATCACCGTCTTGCATTTTTGCAACTGCATTTTTTGCATTTTCGCCTACAACATTGTCATCAGCTGCAAAAACAATTTCCTTGCCCAATTTTTCTGAAAGCTTCTTTGCCACAGGAGCAAGTGAAAGCTCAGGCTTTGGTTCTCCCTTGGGCTTACCCATGTGTGAGCAAAGAATAACCTTTGCGCCATTGTCTATAAGATATTTGATTGTTGGCAATGCACCATCAATTCTTGTTTCATCTGTAATATTTCTTTCTGAATCCAGCGGAACGTTAAAGTCGCAACGAACTAAAACTTTCTTTCCCTTTACTACAACATCTTCAATGCTTTTTTTGTTTAACATAGGTTTTACACTCCTCTTAAGTTTATTTATCAGCACTGCCGCATTATTAAAAAACACCCAAAATGCAGCAAGCACTTATTTACCTTATTATATTATATTTCATATTTGTTCTTTTTTCAAGTTATTTTTTCCAACTAATAAAAAAATTGTTAAAATATTATCCTGCAAACCCAAACTGCCGCTATCAATCCTACAATATCACCAATAATAGCCGCGGGAATTATTTTTTTTGTGTATTTTACCCTTGTATTCTTGAAATATACACACAAGGCATAAAAGGTTGTTTCTGTAGAGCCCATAAGCACCGACGCCGTTCGTGATATGTAGCTTTCGGGGTCATATTTTGACATAATTTCACTCAAGACTCCCAAAGACGCGCCTCCCGACAAAGGTCTTATTATTGCAAGAGGCATAATCTCCTGCGGAATTTTAAAAAACGAAGTAATAGGAGAAACAAGCTTTAAAATCCACACAAAAGCTCCCGATGCCTCCAGCATCGCCGTAGCTGTCATTATTGCAAGAATTGCAGGATATATACTTACAACAGTTTTCATTCCCTTTGATGCGCCCTCAATAAAGTTCGTATAGACCATAGTCTTTTTAAAAGATATAAAAAGTATAAGCATTATAATTGCAGGCAGAATATAAGATGTCATTTTTTCTTCCCTTTTTTTGTAAATTTTAATATTAATTTTATGGCAGTCATTGCCGCCACAAGAGACAAAAAAGACGCTATCCACATAGGAATAATTATTTTTGATGGTTGTGATGCTCCTGCCGCAGCTCTTAATGATATTATGGTTGTGGGGATAAGCTGTATTGATGATGTGTTTAAAATTGTAAAAATACACATTTCCTCCGAGGGCTTTTCAGGCGTCGGGTTGATTTTGTCAAGCTCCGCCATTGCGTCAATTCCTGCAGGGGTCGCAGCATTGCCCATGCCAAGAAGATTTGCGGCAATGTTTGAGGTTATTTTTCTCATTGGGGCTTCCCCTTTTTCTAATTTAGGAAAAAGTCTGCATGTTATGGGGCGCAAAAGCCTTTCTGCCATTGCCAAAATTCCTCCCTCTTCTGCCACCTCTAAAATTCCTGACCAGAAACACATCATTCCTCCAAGCGACAAAAGGGTTGTTACCGAATTTTTGGCAGCCTCCAGCCCTGCCGACATTGTTGCGTCAATTTTCCCATTTATTCCTCCTGCCACAAGTGCAAGTATAATCATTGCAGGCCATAAATAATTCAAAAAAACACCTCCCCGCAAAATGAAATATTTCTTTTATTATACTATTGATAATTTTATTTGATTATGATAAAATATTCTTAAATCAAATCGGAATGGAGATTTTAAAAAATGAGTTATGCAGATACACTTTTTATACAAAATTGTAATGACATATTGAAAAATGGTTTTTGGGACACTGATTTTGATGTGCGTCCCCATTGGGATGACTCAACGCCTGCTCATACAGTCAAAAAATTTGGAATAGTGAACAGGTATGACCTTTCAAAAGAATTCCCTATACTTACTCTAAGACGCACCGCCTTTAAAAGCTCAATAGATGAGCTTTTGTGGATATGGCAGAAAAAATCAAATAATATTCACGAGCTTGGCAGTCACATCTGGGACGACTGGGCAGACGATACTGGCTCCATAGGCAAGGCATATGGTTATCAGCTGGGAGTAAAGCATAAATATAAAGAGGGGGAGTTTGACCAGGTAGACAGGGTGCTTTTTGACCTTAAAAACAATCCCCAAAGCAGGCGCATCATGACAAATATTTATAATCACCATGATTTGTCCGAGATGGGGCTTTATCCTTGTGCTTACAGCATGACCTTCAATGTCAGCGGCAATGTTTTAAATGGAATTTTAAATCAACGCTCACAAGACATGCTTACTGCAAACAATTGGAATGTTTGCCAATACGCTGTTCTTATGCACATGATGGCGGCTTCTTCTGGCTTAAAGGTGGGCGAGCTTGTTCACGTAATCGCCGATGCACATATTTACGATCGACATATCGAAATTGTTGAGGAAATGCTTTCTCTTACCCCATTTGATGCACCAAAGCTTGTAAAAACCGACGATAATACTGACTTTTACAAATTCACCAAAGAAAGCTTTGTTCTTGAGGACTACAAATATCATGAGCTTTCAAAAAAAATTCCCGTTGCAATATAAGGAGAAGTTAAAATGAAAATGATTGTTGCAGTAAGTCAAAGCTGGGGAATTGGTAAAAATGGAGACTTGCTTTTTAAAATTCCAAAAGATATGAAGTTTTTCAGAGAAACAACCACAGGTGCCGCCATTATAATGGGCAGAAAAACTCTTGATTCCTTTCCCAATGGTGCGCCTTTGAAAAACAGAGTTAATATTGTGCTTACAAACAACCCCGACTTTGTTCGCGAGGGTGTTGTTGTGTGCCATAGCGAGGAGGAAATTTTGGTTGAGGCTTCAAAACATGATAAAGTTTTTGTTATTGGCGGAAGTGCTATATATGAAATGTTTTTAAAATATTGCGACACAGCTTATGTAACTAAGGTCTTTGCAGATGCCGATGCCGATAAATTCATACAAAATCTTGACTCTTCACCCGAATGGCAGCTTGCAGAACACTCCGAAGACTTAGAGGACAATGGTTATACAATTTCCTTTTGCAGATATGAAAGAAAAGAGGATAATTCCTTTTAAAAATTCCGATATTCATAATTTGTTTACAAAATAATTTTATTTTTTTTATATTTTATTCATACGAGTGTCAAAATAGTGTTATATTATATATTCATAGACAAAATGTCACTTGTGTTGAATTTTAAAATATCGGAGGTTATGAATTATGAAACGATATCCTTATACAGATTCTACTGATATAGTTGTTTATCAGCAAAAAAGAAAAAAACAAAAAAAGCCTAAGGTGTGGCTTGCAAGCCTTTCTTCGGCAGTTTTGGCAAGTGTTCTCACCGGAGCAATCTTTACATTTGGATTTAATTACAATGTCGCGCCACAACAAAATAACACAAATCAGTCAATATATTTTGACTCAAGTAATATTTCAGAGCTTTCATCAAATAAGCAGGTTCTTTCAGTTCCTGAAATTGCCACAAAAGTCGGTCCTTCATGTGTTGGCGTAATTAACAAAACCAAGGTTACTCCCCAGCGCTATTACGACCCCTTTACCGGAAGATACTACTACACCAGCGACCCAAATTCCGACGAGCTTAAAGAACAAGGCAGCGGCTCGGGATTTATAATCAGTTCAGACGGATACATTGTTACAAACCAGCATGTTATTGATGGTGCTACTGAAATTTCAGTAATTTTAAATACTGGAGATGAATATGTTGCTACACTTGTCGGAGCGGATTCAAAATCAGATTTGGCAGTCTTGAAAATAGACAAAACAAATCTTCCTGCTGCAACTTTGGGAAATTCCGACGAGCTTTTAGTAGGCGATTTGGCAGTTGCAATAGGTAATCCTCTTGGGCAGGAATTTGCAGGTTCAGTAACTGCAGGAGTTATAAGTGCCTTAAATCGAACTATGACAGTGGAAAACAAGGTATATAATCTTGTTCAGACAGATGCTGCAATAAACCCCGGAAATTCAGGCGGTGCTCTTGTTAACAAATATGGCGAGGTTATCGGCATAAATACAATTAAGCTTTCCTCCACAGGTGTTGAGGGCATTGGCTTTGCTATTGCAATTTCCGAGGCAAAACCGATTATTGACGACCTTATTAACAATGGCTATGTTTCGGGAAGACCATTGGTGGGAATTACTGTCAGAGAAAATCGCAACGGACTTACAGTTGATTCAATAGCTGCAGGTAGCGGAGCAGAGGCAGCAGGCATACAAGTTGGAGATTTAATCGTAAAGGCAGATGGCGAGGTCATTAAAAGCTCTTCTGCACTAAACGAAATCCGTGACAAAAAAGCACCGGGAGAGGCTTTAACTCTTACAGTTATCCGAAACGGCGAGCTTTTGGATATTGATGTAATTCTTGGAGAGGATATTCCAACACAAAACGAATAATAAATTTAAAAGGTTCTATAATAAATTGGCAAAAAGGCATCTTGAATACATTTGATTATCCATACAACAATGGATTTACAGAAGGCTGTAACAACAGGATAAAAGTACTAAAAACAAATGCATATGGTTATCGTAATTTTACACGCTTTCGAAACAGGATATTACACATTTTTGCACATCAACAACATAAGGCAACAAAAGAGGTGGCATAGACAATCTATACCACCTCATAAATTCCCTTATAGGATTTTCACCCCGACTCTTGACAAAGAGCCAATAACAAAAAGGCTATAGCAAAGTAATTTTTCCATTTTGCTATAGCCTTTATATTTTATTTTATAATGGACAATAATTTTTTAACTGAGCCCTCTACATCATCATTAAAGACAGCGGTACCTGCCACAAAAATGTTTGCTCCAGCCTCCATGGCGTTTTTAATTGTTTTTTCGTTTACGCCTCCGTCAACCTCTATGTCAAAGTCTTCTCCCATCAAATTTCTTATTTGTGAAATTTTAGGATTTACTTCTTCTATATATTTTTGTCCTCCATATCCGGGAAAAACCGACATAACAAGCACCATGTCAACCATATTAAGAAAAGGCTTTACTTTTTCAACAGGGGTGTCAGGATTTATAGAAATTCCCACCTTTTTTTCACGTTTCCTTATGAGATCTATGCATTCCTTTACATCTTTTGCCGCCTCAACATGAAATGTTATTGCGTCCGCCCCCGCATCTGCAAACTTTTCTATATACCTCTCAGGCTCTGAAATCATCAAATGGACATCAAAAAATATATCAGTCTGCTTTCTTAGCGACTTTACTGCGTCAGTCCCAATTCCAAGATTGGGAACAAAATGCCCGTCCATTACATCTATGTGCAACCACTCGGCTCCTGCATCTTGTGCTTTTTTTATTTGCTCTGTTGCTTTTCCATAATTTACTGCAAGCAAAGATGGAGATAAAATTATTTTATTCATTTTTATTGCTCTTTATATTCTTCTAAAGATCTGCTATAATTTGATTTGCTACTGTAGCATAAAGCTTTGTCATATCCTCAAATGCCTTATCAAAAAGCTTTGTAGGCGGAACAGTTTCAAGAGTAAACATTCCTTTATATTGAATTTCCTTCAATGCCTTTGCAAAATCCTCCCAATCTATTTTACCAAGACGTGGCATAAGATGCAAATCCAATCCATAATTGTTGTCGTGAACATGAAGTGCTCTTATTTCACTTCCAAGCCTTCTTACCTCTTCTCCAACATTCATATCATTAATAAATGACACATGACCCGTATCAAAACAAATTTTAAAATTATCGTCATTCATTGTTTTAACAAACTTCAAAACATCTTCAGGCTTTCCAATAGATAATTTTGGCATTGGCATATTTTCCAAACAAATCGTCACATCATTTTCCTTTGCAGTTTTTAAGAGTTCACTCATAAATGTAAAATTTATATCCCATGTTCTTTTTTCATCGTCTGTACCCTTTTCCTCTATTCCAAAAGGCATAAGGGGATGAATAACCCAATTTTTGCTCCCTAAAACTGCAGTCATATGTATGGACTTTTTCATCTTTTCCATACGTTCTGTTCTGTCTTCTTCAGAAAAATCCCGAGCAGGCCAACGCCATGGTCCATGAACCTGGTCTATTATAACTCCTGCCTCATCAGCAAGCTTTTTTTCCTGCAGCAAAATTTTGTCGCTTTCTTTTTCGGACAATTCAAAAACAGGTGTTTCGGTTCTGCAAAAGTCTATCATAACTCCCGAAAACCCATGCTCTTTTATTTTCTTATACCTTTCTTTTCCAAATCTGGCATGTCCTTTTCCATAAATGTCAAATTCAATTCCTAATTTCATAATCTTTTCTCCCTTAATTCTCAAATGAGTTATAAACATCTTCTTCAAAGTTATATGAGGTTTACGCCTCCCCGCCGCCGTCATGTCTGGAATTTTTTCATATACACTGCTGTAATATTGTTTACAGGGTCAACCCAAAAATGAGTTCCATAGGCTCCGCTCCAGCCATAAGCTCCTACAGGTAAAATTTTGTATGCCTCATCTGTGACAACTCTCACTCCCAAGCCCCAACGCTGATGCTCAGGTTGTCTTCATAGTTTCATCTCCTCAGATACAATGCAATTATATCATTATTGTTTTTAAAAGTCAATACAAATTTTTAAATTTTTGACAGCATTTAAATTGTATAATTAAATGCGAAAAGATTTTACAACGTCTTTTCGCATTATTTTTTTATATTTTTTGGAGGTGTGAAACACAATGACAAGAAAAAAATACAAGCTTTTAACCTATGAGGACAGAAAGAAGCTTGAAGAAATGTACTTGAACAACGAACGCCCTTCGGACATCGCCGACAAATTGGGCGTTCACACGGCTACAATTTACAAAGAATTGCAGCGCGGCGACACGGGAGCGCTTGACAAGAACTTGCGTTCCGAATATAGCGCCGAACTTGCACAGCGTAAAACAACCGAAAGTTTAAAGAACCGCGGCCGCAA
>JAZURZ010000009.1:0-2595 GCA_045606465.1 Clostridia bacterium
CAGTTTGTTCATTCTGTCTCTTTTTTACCTATCCCCGAAAAGGGGCCGTTTAAAATCTTTTATGTTTTTTAACAGCGCCTTTTTTTCTTTTTTATAAAAGAATTTATTCCTCCCAAAATTCAGGAATAAAGCTTTCACTAACCGTCCCTTCTTCTTGAATAAATGCATTTTCCACTCCGATTTTTTGAGCGTATCGAATAAGCGCCTCATATTGAGTTTGGGACACCTCTTTTTTTAATTCTGCAGGCAGAAATGCTTTTTCAAGCGGCGTATATTGATTCATAAGGCTTATCCAAATATCATTTTTATATGTAGTATAAAGATAATCCACAATTTTTTTTGAGTCAAACAAAAGTCCAGGCAAAAGCATGTGTCTTACAATTACACCCCTTTTCATAATCCCATCTTTATCAAAGGTGTTTTTCCCTGTCTGACGCACCATTTCTGCTATTGCCTTTTTTGCAGTTTCGCAATAATTTTTTGCGTTTGAATATTTAATTGCATATTTGTCGTCATAATATTTAAAATCAGGAAGATATATATCCACAAGACCATCAAGGCATTTTAAAGTCTCTGGCTTTTCATAGCCTCCGCTATTATATACTATAGGAATTTTTAAGCCCTTTTCTTTCGCCATTTCCAAAGCCTTTATCACCTGAGGGACAAAATGCACTGCAGTTACAAGATTTATATTATGTGCCTTTTTTTCTTGGAGCATTAAAAATATATCACAAAGCTCATCAATGCTTACACATTTTCCCTTACATTCGTGGCTTATTTTATAGTTCTGACAAAAAACGCAATCCATATTACAACCCGAAAAAAAGACAGTTCCTGAGCCAGTTTTACCCGAGAGGCAGGGCTCCTCCCAAAAATGCAAATCCGCTCTTGCTATTTTTATGCGATAATCCATTTTGCAATATCCAAGCTTTTCACTTGTTCTGTCGGCTCTGCACTCTCTTGGGCATATTTTACATTCCTTTAAACTTTCCATTATTTTTCTCCTTTTAAAAAAAAGCAAAAGGCAACGAATTTTTTAATTCGCCGCCCTTTGCTTTTCGGTGGTATATATGATAAAAGGGTATATGGTAGTACGCAAAAACCGTCCCTTGCATACTACACTTACATTATCTCACATCTAATCTTTTTTTATTCATTAAAATAAAAATTTTATTATTTAAAATACATTCCGTTAAGCTTTTTCAACAGCGTTTTTTCAAATCTTGAAACCTGCATCTGAGATATGTTCCATTCTTTTGCTATTCTATCTTGAGTATATTCATCATAATATCTCATTTTTATAAAATCTTGCTCTTTTTTTGTAAGACTTTTCATGCAGTAGTTTATAAAATCATTTTCTTCAATCATTAAAATTTCGTTATCTTCACAACCGATGGTATTTGCAAGAGTCATCGGCCCGTCGGCATATGCCTCATATTCAAGAGATTCTATAAATGCTTTGTCACCCACCTCATAAAGACGCTTTACTGTCTTTTCGGGAAGGTTTAAAATTCTTGCTATTTCCTCAGGCGTACGTTGTTCTCCATCTGCGGCACGTCTTATTCTTTCTGCTTTGTAAAAAACCTCGTAGAGGGTTCTTGGTACCCTTATAAAATTGCCTTTGTCACGAAAATATTTGCGTATTTCTCCCATAACTGTAGGGGTTGCATAAGTTGCAAACTGAACTCCCCTATCGGGGTCAAACCTGTCAATGGCATACATAACTCCCATGCAGGCAACCTGAAAAATATCATCATATTCTATTCCCCTATTTATAAATTTTCTTGAGAGAATTTCTGCAATGTACATATACAAATTCACAAGCTCTTCTCTTATTTTTTTGTCCTTTGTTTTTTTATATTCCAAAAACAATTCATATTCGGTGGTTGTCTGCTTTGCTATTGCCATACGCCGACACCCCCTCTCTTTTGTTTTATTTTTTAATTTTTACATATTAAAAATGGCATTTGCTATTTTAAAAGCTGCTTCTTGCTTTTTTTCATCAATGTCTTCCTCATCTTCACGCAGCATACGCACGCCCATGTAAATTTCGCCTGTTTCGAAACCATATTGTTCTAAAAATTCATTATTGGGAAGCTTTACAAAATATTTTCCTGCCTCACCGCTTATGCGTTCTGCATCATTATTTTCAAGCCACTCTTCAGCCTCAAGGAATACTCCTTCTGTAAGTTCTGCCAAATAAAGCTTGTTTGCTTGTTCTTCATCTAATAAAAAGAGAAAACTTTCACCCTCCTGGAGCTCAGCAATCTTTTTTATTTCCATGGCGGCTACATACTGAGGATTTTCTATGCCATTTTTTGCAACAGGTGCTGCAATAATCTGAAACTGCACATCAGTTTTCCCATTTTTATTTACATCGGATATGAAATTCTCCATGGCATTTGCCATATCTTCTGCCATAGTCTCATTATAGTTATATGGTGTTCCCACATAAGTGACAACTGCATCATATTTTACCTTGGTAACCATCTGATAAATTGTTATTAGTGCCATAATAAGAATAACCGATGATATAATCACATGCCATTTATAATACTCCCAAAAATATTTCCACCATTCTTTTGTAAATTTAGG
>JAZURZ010000010.1:0-4492 GCA_045606465.1 Clostridia bacterium
CCAATAACCTTTTGTCTATTTACGGTTACAGGTAAATTTTTCAAAAAGTCATACCAAAGATGTCTTTCTTCTCTTGTCATATTCTTTCTTAAAGTTTTTGCATTACCTATTAATTTCGAGTTGTTTGTTGTATTCATTTCCACCTCATCCGAGTAACCCACCTTCCCCTCAAGGGGAAGGCTTTTTTGTCCCTTGTATATCAAAGTATAGAATTAGTGTACGATTTAGATGACAAGCAATTTTTAATGAATTGACAACTGCGTTGTCATACCCACAGGTCACACGTGAATTGGCGCTGCCATGAATTCTCGCTCCGCTCCATGAATTGAATTGCCTTTTAATGCACCGCAAGGTGCAATTCATGAGCCGTAAGGCTCAATTCATGAAATCTTTGATTTCAATTCATGCCGAAGGCAATTCATTGATTTCATCTTCGATGAAATCAATATACTACACCCGCCTCAAAAAAGCAACACAATTTTAAGATTTGATTACTGTCAATTCACCAAATCCAAGTATGATTTTCTTATATTTTTTTGCAAATGAACTCATAACTTATTCTTGGATTTTAATCTAACTTTTTTTAATTTATTCTAAATCCTCAATATTTCCGCCCATAAGCTCATATGCCTTTTCAAACTGCTTATCAACAACCTCTTCTGTTACATAAAATTCATTTTCAATTTTCACCTGTGTTGATATATCTAAAACTCCATAGGGATAAAGCTTGGTATCTTCTTGAAAATTATAAACCGCTTTTTCAAGTTCTTCATCAAATATACTATTTATCTCGCCCACATAGTAACCAAGTCCCGAAAGTCGCTCTTTTGCCGCTCTTACATTCTCGTGATTTTCCCCCACTTTTGGCTTGGTTTTGTAGTCAAACTGCGTATATTTTGACATATTCACCCTTTGCATTGGATTTACAATGTATTCGTCAGGCTCTATTCCCTTTTCGTTTATTTCATTTCCATTGCGTGTAAGATAGTAGCCTGTTGTAAGCTTAAAGCCTCCCGATGCAAGACGATACATATCCTGAATTACACCCTTGCCATAGGTGGTTGTTCCAACTAAGGTTGCAACTCCCGACTCTTGCATTGCAGATGAAAGAATTTCTGCCGCACTCGCAGTGTTTCCATTAACCAACACCGCAAATTTATATTTTGTGTCCTTTAGTTCAGAATAAAAGGTTTCGTTCTTTTCCTCCTGACGATAAACAGTTTTAGCTATTACCCCTTCGGGGACAACCTGCTTTGCAATATTAACTGCTGACAAAAGATATCCTCCAGGATTACCTCTTAAATCAAGAATGATATTTTCCACACCATACTCGTCAAAAGTTTTAAGAGTTTGGGCAAACTCCGCATCGGTCTGATTTGCAAAGTTCACAATATCTATATATCCTATATTATTTTCGAAAATTATATAATCTATTGTCTGCGCCGATACCGCTTTGCGCTTTAATTTAAAAGTTATTTCTTTATCCTGTCTTAAGACTGTAACCTCAACCTCGGTATCAAGCTCGCCCACAATCATGCTCTGAACCTCGTTCATGCTCTTTTTGACTGCGTCTTTTCCATCTACTCTTATTATTTTGTCGCCTGCCAACATTCCTGCAGAATATGCGCTTCCCTCTTCCATGCACTCAGTTATTTCTATATAGTCGCCATTTTGTTGGATAACAACTCCTATTCCATAAAATACATGGTTCATGTTATTCATATAATCTAAAAATTCTTCAGCTGTGTAATATTCGCTATACTTGTCAAGCGAAGAAAAGCCTGCTTTTAAAAGTGCATTTAAAAACTCAGGGTTTTCCTGCAAGGCTTTTTTTATAGCCTCATCTATAATCTCCTCGGCAGTTATATCCTCGTCTATGTAAAGCTCTGACGCATAGGTCATAAGGGTTGTAAAATATTCATAGTTTTCAGAGTTTGTCTTTTCGTTATCGTTTGCAAGGCAAGCCTGTCCAAGCACAAGAACAAGGGACAAAAAACCTGAAACAATACCTTTAAATTTCATTGCTGCCAACATCTCCTTCATTTAATTTTACTGATATTTGCATATCATTATAATAGCACTCTTCCCCAATTGTGAGCTTGTATTTCATTTTTATTTTTCCACCATCGGACGAAAGGTCGGCATTTACACTCTCGGTTTCCAAATCCATTACCATATCCCCAAAGGGAACATGATAAAGAACTTCTTTTTTTGTATTTTCTATATACTCCATTTTCGAGCTGCACGCACCGCTCCTTGTGATTGAAACAGTCTGGTCTTTAACCTTTATAAAAACTGAGATTTCCCCAAGCTCGGTATATTCTTTATAAATTAAAAAATACATTCCATCCCTTTTTTTAAAATTTCCCTCAGTAGAAATTTCCACCAAATCGCTGTGGTTATCAAAGGTCTGATTATTGCGTATTACAAAAAGCGCATTTGTTTTGTCTTTAGTATTTTTCAATATCAATTTTCACCACCTGTCCATTTATGTCACGTTTCAAAAATGACGATGCAAGAGATGTGAAATTTTCAACATCGTCGCTGACAAAATACTTATATTCTCCATTTTGGCTATTTTCTCTCAAAAGATGTGAATAATTAGTCTTTATACTCTTTGCAATTTCTGCACCTGAATCTATCAAGGTTACCTCATCGCCCATAAATTCGCCTATTACCTTCTTTAATAGCGGATAATGGGTACATCCCAAAATGAGTGTATCTACCTTGTTTTCACGAATTGGCACAAGATATTCCTCCACAACAAGCCTTGCCACTTTTGTGTCAAAATGTCCATTTTCCACCAAGGGAACAAACAAAGGGCAGGCTTTTGAAAAGGTTTTAATTTCGGGATTGCTTTTTAAAATTTGTTTTTCATAAGCACCACTATTTATAGTTCCCGATGTGCCTATAATTCCTATGCGATTGTTTTTTGTTGCTCTTACTGCAGCATCCGATGCTGCTTCCACCACGCCTATTATGGGAATATCCAAATCATCTTTTATGAGGGGCAGCGCCACCGAGCTTACAGTTCCGCACGCAACCACAATCAGCTTTACATCGTGGCTTTTTAAAAAACGAATATCGCTTTTTGAATATTTAATAATTGTATCCTCCGAGCGTGTACCATATGGAACACGTCCGGTATCGCCAAAATATATAAGACTCTCACCCGGCAAAATATCCATTATTTCCTTTACTGCGCTAAGGCCTCCAAGCCCCGAGTCAAAAACCCCGATACATTTATTATTCATAGCTTTCTCCTTTTATTGATATGCCAAGTTTATTCTATCATATTTTTTAAAAACTTTCAATGTTAATTTATGCCTTTTTAAGCTTTCTTAATATATCTTCAAAGTAGTCAGGCAAGGGTGCGCTAAACTCCATATATTCACTACTCTGTTATTTTACAAGTCACCACCTGCATAATTTATTTATCTACATCACAAGCAAATCATATCTAACACATAATTTTCATTTTCAATAAACCACACTGAAACAATTTTATCTGAATATGCAGATAAATCTTCTTCATATCTCCATGTTAGTTTTACTTCTTCCAAATCGTTATGTACAATATACTCTTGCCCATTTATAGATTTGACTCTTCCTATTACTTTCTTATATGCATCTGCTTCACAACCATAATCCCACAATCTAAATGTAGTATTATTTACATTACATCTCATAGAATTTATCAGTATAGCAAACATATTACCATAGGTCATAGCTTCATCATTTGTTTTATTAATTGTAGTGTTGGCAAACAAATTTAAATTTTCTGCAACTTCAATATACTTATTCGGATAAGAACTATTTTCTGTTTTTACATTGTCATAACCCAAACAGCGAACAATCATTGTAATAGCCTCAAAATTTGTTATAATATTTTTAGGCTTAAAATTGTTATCTCCATATCCTGAAACTATTTTAAGTTCAAATAACGTGTTAATATATGGAGTGTACCAATCTTTTATATCACAATCTTGAAAATATGTTTTTTCCACAGTTAATGGTATTTCTTTATGAAGAGCATTTAAAATCACCCCCGAAAACTCTGCACGGGTTACTTGTGCCTTATTATATAGTCTCTCAAACCCATTGTCAACAGTCCGCGCAATTATTATATCTGCACGTTTCAATTTCTCCGAAGCATCATAATAAATTGAATCATCTTCAGCAAATACTATTAGTATATTGTTTAACATACAACACAAAACAAAACTTATCAACAAAAACTTCTTTAACATATTATATCCCTCTAATTATTTAATTTAAGTATTATTGGTTCAGCATAAGTTACATTATCTTGTATAAGTAGTGTTTCAACAACGGTTCTTGTTTTTTCTTTATCAGATATTCGTATTCTGTATAATTCATCATATCACATTTTAAAAACTTTCAATGTTAATTTATGCCTTTTTAAGCTTTCTTAATATATCTTCAAAGTAGTCAGGCAAGGGTGCGCTAAACTCCATATATTCGCCACTTT
>JAZURZ010000011.1:0-4409 GCA_045606465.1 Clostridia bacterium
CCTCTTTGGTATCGTCTGTTGTAATATATGTCCACACGTTGTCAATAAGGTTTCCTTCTCCGTCTCTTTCTTCTTTAAGATACCACCCGCCAAAACAAAGATTTTTATTAATGTAGCTTTGCTCAAACTCATAGGCATTAAGATTGTTTTCGCTTAAAATCAACTCTTTTTGCTCGCTCTTTATGCATTCAAAAACAAATTTCTTTTGAGAAAAATCAATCCTAATCTGATACCCTGCAGAATCTAAATCCAGCAAATTCTGAATGTACTCATCGGCTGTCAAATACTTATCTGTAGTATATGTGACAGTGTTAGAAAATCCTTTTATATCTCCTAATGTCAACCAAGGAATATTTTCCTCTATTGCGGACCTTGCAAGAGTTTCCACATCTCCTGTCAGGCTTTCCGCTACAGGAATAACCGCCCGATGTAAAAGACCATTTAAATGCATACCCAAAATGCGACATTTATCATTCCATATGTAACTTGTTAAAAAGCCCGAAAAGCCACTCCATAAAACGATTAAATTACATTTATACTCAGCTATCTTTTCTTTTAATTCGTTATCAGTAAAAACAAGCTCTATACTGCCACTATTATTAAATTCCTGTGTTACATTCATAGATGAATATCCCGCATTTACCGCTGAAGCAGGCAAAACATACACTAAGTTTAAATCAAAATCATAAAATCTTATATCTTCCGCCATTATATCACCGCCGATGCATAATTATTTGTGTATTCAGCAACAGCCGCCAAACTTAAAGAGGGAGTATTAGGTAATACCAAAATTGCATTTTGTCCAGTCTGCAGAAAAAAATCAGAAAGAATAGTGTCATCTGAAATTTTATTGGTTATATCCCCATTCGTGTTACTCGTTATACGTCTGCGAGACAGGTCTATAACGACATTCTCTCCAGCTACTATATCGTGATTTAAAGTAATTTTTGCCCCTGTAGTGTCATTTAGAATCTTAACGCCTCCCTCAATTGGCGTTGTTGCTGTTGCCTGATTTAAAATCTTTATGACGGGATAAACTAAAACATCTCCTTTGTTCGTTATGGTTGCTTCGCTCGTTCTCGTAGTGGCTATCGCAGGCAGAGATATTTGATATTTTCCATCATCTGATATGCTGTTGGGAAGATTATCTATCCTCTTAAATATCGGAATAGTAAGAGTGTCAAAATCGTGAAAATAAGGGTCATTACAAGTGAATTGGAGAACAATCTTTTGCCACGAATTATATATTATTCTCTCTGCCTCGGTCGCATTAAGGCATTGCCCTGTTATTTTTCTGCGCCTTGTTCCTGATGTTATAAAAATATCTGCCTCATTGTAAAGAATCTTATAAAGCTTCTCAACCTCATATTGTCCGCCATAAAAATCAAAAGAAATTGTAATAACTCTTTCCATATCCCTGATACCCGTCTGAGTTCTTCCTGGCTGACCCGCAAAAATTACTGTTGCGCTTTCTTTTTGAGGCAGTCCTAAACCAATGATTTCTGACAATCTCGCCACAGGGTCATTTCCGCCACCAATACAAAAGACGCCCATATCATTTTTTATTTTTATCTCCATCAATAACCACCTTCCGCTCTGTTATAGACTTCCACATTATGCATTGCCTGCCTCTGCGCCTGTGCGCTTTCTCCTCTTGATGGTTGAATGTTATATGTCGGATTATAATAGTTAGTTGTTATTGTCCCATTTCCGCTAAATCCCCAAAGCTGAGAATACACTCCAAATTCGGCTTGCACTTCTCTTTGTACATTTGCAAACATTTCTTCTATTTCTTCCATAAAGCCTTCTCCGAATTTTTTTGCACTGTCAATGCCTATTCCAAAGAAATCCCCAGAAAGCTCGCCAAATTGTTCTTTAAGTGCACTCATGAGCTCATTTGCGTCATTTTCATAAGACTTTGCTGCTACCGCTCCCGCCTTTTCCTGGTATGCCTGATAGCCTCTTATGGACTTTTCTAATTCCTCATCACTTGCCGAAGACATCAAATCAAGGAGCTTGCCGCCTTCGCCATATGGGTCTTCCCTGATTTCATTTAAGTATCTTTCGAGTCCTTCCTTGTCTTCACCAAATATCTTCTTTAGCCTTTCTGATTGGCTTTGCAACTTTTCTTCAAAAGCCTCCAGATACTCAAGTTCCTCCTGCCAATTGTTGAGGCGATATAGGGTTTTCTCTCCCTCTCCTGAGCGTATTGTCATAGTATCATATAGCTCTTGTGAAGAAAGGCGGTCAGCAAAGGCTTCTTTAGCGTCTTGGAGTTCTTTTATGTCGCTTAATGCCTCATCCTTCATTTTCTCCATGTTTTTTGTGGTTTCTTCAAGTGCCTTTTCTGCCGCTTTTTTGTTATAGTTATGAATTTCGACAGTGTATTTTTGCCATTCCTCTGAGCCTTCTTCAAAATACTTATCACGCAGTTCCCCAAGCTTTTGATAATACTCTTCCTCGCTGATTTCTTCCATATCAAGCGAAAACTTTAAATCCTTAAACTCCTTTTCTCTGGCTTGTTTTATTTCATCTGCTGCCTTTTTTGCTGAATTTGATACATTGTTGGCTGTCGTTGCTGCTATGCCTGATACTTTGTCAGATGTATTACCTGCGCTATCTACAATATCGAGACCTGATTCTTTGGCGATTCTCTCAGCCTCATCAAATGATTCCTCCATCTTAGCAAGAGCGTAATCTCGGTCTTTTTCATACTCTGCTTTGTTGTTTATTAATTCTGTATAACGTGCATCCTGAATGCCTTCCATTATGCCACGGGTGTAGACTTTTGATTTTTCGCCTGTTTCATATTTATCTAACTCTATCTCATTTTCAACCAAAGAATCTGTTGCGGCTTGCGCTTTTGCCTCCCATGCCTGCGCCTCCATTTTTGCTTTCGCCAGAGCTATATATGCCTTTGCAAGCTTAATAACCGCAGTTCTTTGTATATTGATGTTCCCTGTCTCATCATACAAATTGTCGATGATGTTTGGTATGATTCCATTTAGCTCATCGGCAGCCTCTTTAAATTGCTCTTTTCTTCTTGTTGCCTCTTCTTGGGTTATTGATTCAGACTTTAGCTGGTCTTCCAAAAAGAAGAGTTTGTTTTTTAAATACTCAACCTTTGCCGCCTCTTCATCGACAGCCTTAGCTTTTTCATCGATTGCCTTTATTTCATCTTCATAAGCTTCTCTGATTTCTGCTGCTGCTGATTTATGTGTTGCCGCATACACTGCTATACCTGCAGTAACTGCTGTTAAGGCTATGGCTATAGCTCCCCAGGGAGTTGCGGCTTGTGCAGCATTAAAGGCTTTTTGTGCAGCAGTTCCAAGCTTTGTGACAGTTACATAACCCTCAACGCCCTTTGAGATATTTCGTATATCCTTAACAAGAAGAGCAACATTCATGCCTGCAAGTGCTACTCCAAATGTCGTTGCGCCTGCAGCTGCAGTCCCCAAGGCTTTTTGCAAAGTGCCATCTGCCCATGCTTGTTTTAAATCCTCAGTTAATTCAATAGCCTTTGGCAATATATTATTTGTAAGGCTTTCGCTGACTCCGCTTGACACATCTCCAAAGAATGAAACAACATTATCTTTTAATGTTGACATCTGCCCTGTAAATGTTTTAGATTGTGTTTCCATAGCATTATAAAATTGTCCGCCCTCAGATGTGGCTATCTTCATAGCCTCTGCAACCATTTCAAAGCTGATTTGCCCTTTTGACATCTTGTCTTTAAGGCTTGACATGCTTTCCCCTGTCTTTTCTGAAATTACCTGCAGTGGGTTAAAGCCTGCATTTATCATCTGCAAGAGGTCTTGTCCCATAAGCTTTCCTTGCGACCGCACCTGACCGAAAACCAAGGAAAGACTGCTAAATTTTTCAGAATTTCCAAGAGAAATATCCCCCAGCATTTTTAAGTCAGGCATAAGATTTTCAACATCCTCACCAAATGCCAAAAGAGTGGTGCTTGCATTTGCTAAATCTGTAAGCTCAAAAGGTGTTTTTTCTGCAAATGTTTTTAAGTCTGACATGGTTTCTTTTGCTTTTTCGGCACTGCCAAGCATTGTGGTAAATCCCGCAGTATATTGCTCCATTTCAGCGTTATAATTTATTCCCATGCCTACAACTGCCGCTCCCACTGTGCCAATAGCAATAGCGGTAGTTTTTGCAAAATTATTTACTCCACCCACAACACTTGCTGCAGAGTCCATTGATTTTTGCGTTTGCTTTGCCGCTTCGGAAGACGCTCTTTTTGCCTCTGTTATTGCCTTATTTGCCGCATTTCTTGCCTCTTTGGCGGCTTTTTCTGCTGATTTTTTAATTTTCTCATCAGTTTCAGCAATGGCTTTTCTTGTTAAATTGTTAGCATTTTCTGCCGCCTCTCTGGCTTCATCACTTGCTTTTTTTGC
>JAZURZ010000012.1:0-3118 GCA_045606465.1 Clostridia bacterium
CAGAGGGCATGGCACAGGCTATTGTAAGGGTACTTGATAATTTTGTAAAAGGTAACGATAAAACAAGCGGTGTAGAAAAACAGAATCTTTCAGGTGACTGGAAAATCAATATCCCATATTCACAGTATATTGGAAATAACTGAAAGGATTGCTTTTGTTCAGAGGTGTAAAAATGCAGGATGAAGTTCTTCTTCGAATGGAAAATATAAATAAATCCTTCCCGGGTGTCAGGGCTCTTTGTGATGTATCTTTGACAGTAAGACGCGGAACGGTTCATGCACTTATGGGAGAAAACGGAGCCGGGAAGTCAACGCTTATGAAATGCCTTTTTGGTGTATATAAAAAGGATTCAGGCAAAATTTATCTTGAAGGTAAACAGGTTGAATTCAAAAATCCTGCAGATGCGTTGAATAACGGTGTTGCTATGGTGCATCAGGAGCTTAATCAGGTGCTTGAGCGTGATGTAGCAGACAATATATGGCTTGGAAAGTACCCCCAAAAGGGTATAGTTATTGATAAAAAATTCATGTATCAGAAGACAAAGGAAATTTTTGACGAGCTCGAAATAAATGTTGACCCTAATACAAAAATGAGCAGACTTTCGGTTTCGCAAAGACAAATGGTGGAAATTGCAAAGGCAGTTTCATATGATGCAAAAATTCTTGTGCTTGATGAGCCTACCTCCTCACTTACCGAGGAGGAGGTGAGTCAGCTTTTTAAAATCATTAACAAGCTAAGAAAAAAGGGCTGCGGAATTATTTATATTTCTCACAAAATGGAGGAAATTTTAAAAATAAGCGATGATGTAACCATTATGCGTGACGGAAAATGGGTTTGCACAACACCCGCTTCTGAGCTCACCACCGACAAGATAATAAGTCTTATGGTAGGAAGAGAGCTTACTAATCGTTTTCCTGAAAAGAAAAACGAACCCACTGATGTGATAATGCGTGTGGAAAATCTGACTGCTACCTATCAGCCATCGGTCAAGGATGTGAGCTTTGAGCTTAAAAAAGGTGAAATTTTAGGGGTGGCAGGGCTTGTGGGAGCCAAAAGAACTGAGCTTTTGGAGCTTTTGTTTGGAATAAGAAGCAAAAGCAAAGGAAATATATTTTTAAATGGCAAAAAAATTGAAAATAAAAACAGCCGTGATGCAATAAAAAATGGATTTGCACTTTTAACTGAGGAAAGAAGAGCAACGGGGATTTTTGGCGGAATGAGCATAAATTTCAATAGTGTGATAGCTAATCTTTCGGGCTATAGCCGCTTTGGTGTAGTGGATAAGAAAAAAATGAGAAAGGACACCGATTGGGTAATAAATAGCATGAGGGTGAAAACACCAGGGCAAAAAACCCTTATAAGGACTCTCTCGGGTGGAAATCAGCAAAAGGTTATTATTGGCAGATGGCTTTTGACCGAGCCTGAAATTTTGCTCTTAGACGAGCCTACAAGAGGAATAGATGTGGGTGCAAAATATGAGATATACCAGCTTATAACAGACCTTGCAGCAAAGGGCAAGGGGATTATGGTAGTGTCGGGCGAGATGAGTGAGCTTATGGGAATATGTGACAGAATTTTGGTTATGAGCGGAGGACGCCTTGCTGGAATATGTGACAATAACGAGAAATTAACTCAAGAGCAAATCATGGCATTAGCAGCCAAATACGTATAGAAAGTAAGTGAATAAATTGAAAAACAAAAAACTTGGCGAAATATTGCTTAACTATTCGTTGTATATAGTGCTTGGACTTATGATACTTGCATTCATCATTACCGATATAAGCTTTATTTCAATTAAAAATATAACAAATATTTTAAGTCAGGCATCAACCAGAGGAATACTTGCATTAGGTGCTGCGGGGCTTATAGTTTTACGTGGGACAGACCTTTCTTCAGGAAGAATTCTCGGACTTACAGCTATAATTTCAGCATCTCTTTTGCAATCGGTAACATATGCATCAAGAATGTATCCTAATTTACCTTCTTTACCTTTGATAGTTCCTTTTTTGATTGTGGTGTGCGTAGGCGCAATTTTTGGTGCAATCAATGGTTTTGGCGTGGCAAAATTAAAAATACATGCCTTTATAGTTACTCTTGGAACACAGCTTATAGCCTATGGAGTTTCTTGTATTTATATCGACCGTCCGCCGCTCGGTGCCCAGCCTATAGCAAATTTTGATGACCGATACACAAATTTTGTAAATGGCAATATCGACTTGGGTTTTATGAAAATTCCCTATCTTGTAATATATCTGGCAATTGTTGCCTTTATAATGTGGTTTATCTGGAACAAAACAAGACTTGGAAAAAATATGTTTGCAATCGGAGGAAATCCCGAGGCAGCGGCTGTGTCGGGTGTAAATCTTTTTGCAAACATTATGGCGATATTTATTATTGCAGGTATTCTTTATGGAATTGCAGGCTTTTTAGAGGCGGGAAGAGTAGGAAGTGCAACAAGTAACACAGGTATAAATTATGATTTGGACGCAATTTCTGCCTGCGTTGTGGGCGGCGTGTCTTTCTCGGGCGGCGTCGGCACAATTCCAGGAGTGATTTTGGGAACCGTCATACTTCAGTTTATAAACTATGGTCTAAACTTTGTGGGAGTGAGTCCTTATTGGCAATATATAATAAAGGGACTTATAATAATTTTGGCAGTATCAATAGACGTAAGGAAATATCTGGTGAAAAAATAATGGATAAGATAAAGACATTAAATTTTATAATAATAGCAACTGTTGTTTTGTTAATTGCCTCAATAATAATTGGGATGAGTCTTTAAAAAAGACTTTAAGAAAGTAAAAGAACAAGGGTTTCCGAGGGGAAATTTCCCTCGGGACTCTTTTTTAAAGTTAGATTTATTTTGGATTTTTGTTTTAATTAGTGGCTAATTTAAAAAGCCTTCCCCTTGAGGGGAAGGTGGGTTTTGCGTAGCAAATCTCGGATGAGGTGTTAAAAGTTTTTTTGTTAGTGACTAACTTAAATAAAGTTATAGTTTTATTTTCTTTTTCCCCTTTGCCAGGGGGGAGGCCTACTTTTGGTGCCAAAAGTAGCAAAACCGCGGGGGGTTTCGATTCCCCCCGCACCCCTTAAATGATATGCACCCCAAAAGTTAGAC
>JAZURZ010000013.1:0-3960 GCA_045606465.1 Clostridia bacterium
GGGCTGACAGGGGATTATAAAAATGACAACAAGGAGATTTATAAATGGTTTTGTGAGTTATATGAAAATTTGTGGCTTGCAAATTTTGCTTCGGTGCAGGAAAAAAAGAAGAAAAAGGAGGAGTAAAAGCAATGAAGAATAAAATGGCTAAAATGGCAATATCAGGAACTGTAACTATGCTGAGCTTGTATTTTGATGCAATGATAATACCCCTTTTTGTATTGATTGTTGCTATGATAGCAGATTATGTATCGGGAATTATGGCAGCATGGTTTATGGGGGAATTAAATTCCAAAAAGGGAAAGCATGGCGCAATTAAAAAGGTGTGCTATATGCTTTTGGTGATTGTGGCAGCTCTTTGCGATTGGCTGGTGTGCTGCGGTATGGGCACAATAGGCATAGAGTACCAAAACGAGTTTTATTTTGGACTTTTGGTGACAATATGGCTTATTTTAAATGAGCTTTTGAGCATACTTGAAAATTGCACACGAATAGGTTTGCCCATTCCGGGCTTTATAAAGCCGATTGCCCAGAGGCTTAAAATCATGGTGGAAAAAAGCAAAAGCGAGGAAGAGGGGAAGAAATAAATGGAATACAAAGGAAAAATAAGCGAGGAATTTATAAGAAAAGCTTTAGATGCATATGATTCATACAAGGCAGACAAGCAGAGTTTAAATGAACGCATATGCGAAAATCAACGCTGGTATCAGAAGTGGAACGAGGTAAATGAAGCAGAGGCTATAAATGATGAGGAAAATTCCTTAAATTGTGCAACCGCCTATGTTTTTTCTGCGGTGGAAAACAAGTACGCTGATGCGATGGATAACTTTCCTCACCCCAAAATTTTCCCACGTGAGCCTCAGGATGAGGAAGCTGCAGAGCTTTTGTCAAAAATCATTCCTGTCCAGCTTGACATAAGCGAATTTAAAAAGTGCTACAAGAAAAACTGGCGAAAAAAGCTCAAATACGGAACAGCGGTGTATGGAGTTTTTTATAATCAGGAGGAATCAGAAATTGAAATAAAGGCATTGAACATTCTTGGAATTTATTGCGATATGAAGCTTGAAGATGTTCAGGATTCACAGTTTTTGTTTATAACACAAGCCTTTGACAATGAGCATCTGAAAGAAAAATATCCAAAATATAAGCATCTTTTTGAGGGAGATGCAGCGGTGGAAACCTATGATGGCAGGCAGGTGATACGTGACAGAACCGAGGTAATAGACTGCTATTACAAAAAGCCAGGTAAGGGCGTGCATCTGATGAAGTTTGCAAAAGGTACATTGATTGAGGCAAGCGAGGATATAGAGGGATATGAAAATGGATTATACAAGCATGGAAAATATCCTGTTGTGTTTGATTGCCTCTACCCTTGCGACAATTCGCCCTTTGGTTATGGCATCACCGATGTTATAAGAAACCCCCAGATGTACATCGACCGCTTAGACAGTATAATACTTAAAAATGCAGCCCTTGCAGGCAAGCAAAGATGGCTTATAAGGGACAAGGGAGCAATAAACGAGGAGGAGTTTAAGGACTGGTCAAAGGACATTATACATGTTGACGGAAGTCTTGACGAAAGTCACATAAGACCATTTCAGGCAAATTCAATATCCGACTTTATTTTAAGCCATCGTGCCGAGAAGATAATTGAGCTTAAAGAGGTTATAGGAAACCGTGATTTTCAGCAGGGCTCAACTGCCAATGGTGTCACAGCGGCAAGTGCAATATCGAGGTTACAACAGGCGGGAGAAAAGCTCTCCCGTGCCCTGATAGATGACAGCTTTGATACATACACCCAAATTGTTCTGCTTTGCATTGAGCTTTTCAGGGAGTTTTACAATGAAGAGAGAATTTACAGAATTACAAATGAATATAACAACACTGATTTTGTAAAATTCTCAAACAAGGACATGATGAGAATAGAGTACAAAAAGGATGTTTTGGGCTTTCCAATTTCGGCAGAGTATCACGAGGCAAAATTTGACGTTTCAATAATTCCCGAAAGGCAAAGTCCATCCTCAAGGGAAAGCTCTAACCAAACAATATTGGAGCTTTGGAGAAGCGGTCTTTTTACCTCAGGTACGCCTGAAATTGCAATAAGCGTATTGGAGAGCATGAACTTTGACGGAAAGGAAAAAATGATAAAAAGCCTGAAAAAATCTATAATAGAAAACAATCAGAGCCTATATCCTATAAGCTCCGAGATGAGCTACAAGGCATAATGAAAAAATTTTAAAAACAAAAATCTGATATTTTTAAATATTAAAGAAAGGAAGAAAAAAATGGCTTACAAAACTACAGAAGAAACAAAAAACAAATCCAACATTTTAAAGGCAGCAAAAAGCATAGCAAAAGTGGGAAGCATTGCAGATGTAAAGGGCTATAAATCACCCAAAATTGCAAGCAGCTACTCATGGGCAAGCACATTGTCAGGGTCTTCCGATTCCAAAGGAGCGATATCGGGAGAAACTCAAAATAAGACGCAGGGAGTTAAATATTCCATGCCAAGCCAACCCACTTACGAGGCAAAGAGCAAAATAACTGAGCCTTCTGACGGCTATGGAAACACAGGGGTGCGTGCAGCTATGATAAATATGGGGCTTGACAATTCAAAAATCGGCTGGGACAATGGATATGTTACATATAACAATATGCGTTTTAAGCCAAGCAATCTTGAAGATGGAACAAGCTATGCTCCAAGAAAAGAAATTCAGAGCTTTGTAAACAGCATATACAAGCAGGAGGGAAAAACTCCTGTCAAGGTTACGGATTATGCAGCTCCTGCGGGATTGGGAAGTATTTCCTATTCCCCTGATTCGGGAGTCATGGTAGATGGAAAGAGTGTACCAATCCTTTATATGGACCAAGACCGTGCTGTTGTTGACGAGATGGCTTTAAATGAAGCATATGAGGCTTTAAAAAATCGTCTGGGAATAAAAACCACATCCGAGCTTTACAATGAGTGGGAAAAGGATTATAAAAAAAGGGCAGACAGGGCATATGATGAGATAAAAAATTATAAAGAATGGGAATATAACCCTGAAGAAGACCCGTCCTATAAGGCTTACAGCGAGGCTTACAAACGTGAGGGAGAAAGGGCATACAGAGATGCGGCGGCAAGGCTTATAGCAAGAAACAATGGAAATATGACAAGTGCGGCGCAAACCGTAGCAAATCAGCAGCTTGCCTATTACATGGAGCAGCTTGCCGACAAAATCCCTGAGCTTTCAAAAAATTCTTACGAAAGATATAAAGAGGGGCTTGATAGAAAAATTGACAATTATAATATTCTTGCATCTCAAGCACAAAATGCATGGGAAAAGCTTATAAAAACAAATGAGCTTGCGAAAGAGGATTATAAAAATCAGCGGGAAAATGAAAGAAAGAGAACTGAGGACGCAAAGGCTGACCTTACCACAGATTATAAAAATCAGGAGCTTTTGGCAGCTTTGGTGCAAAAAGAATATGACAATGCCTTTAAAAATGCTGAAGCAAGAGGGTACTTTACCCAAGAGGAGGCAAGACTTTTACAGATTCCTCAAAATGAAGAGGGAAGATATCTTACTCCCAATGAAATCAAAATTAAAAATGAGGTTCAGTACTTTAACGAGGTGCTTGTACCACAGCTTGATTATGAGTCCTTGCTTGCACTTAACAGAAGTCTTTCAGAGATTGCAAGCAAAAGACAAACTTCGCTTGCCTTGGCGGGGGCAAATCATGCTTATGATATGGACCTTGCAAGCCATAAATCAGAGCTTGATATGGAGAAAGGCAAGGAAATAGCTGAATTTAAAAAAGAACTTGAAGTCAAAGAATAAAATAAAAATTAAAAAATAAAAAAATCGGACAAAAAATGTTGACTTATCTTAAAAATTGTGGTATAATAGTAAAGCTTTTTAAAAAAGCAATCCTTGCCCGAAAAAAGGTTTTCGGGACATAAGTCCATAAGGAGGTGTA
>JAZURZ010000014.1:0-9065 GCA_045606465.1 Clostridia bacterium
TCTGAAAGTCCCATTATTTCATAGCCCGAAGTATATTTTACGGGGTATCCGCCCGATGCTAAAACAACACAAACAGCGGCGTTATTATCCCACTCTATCTCTATTTCGTCAAGGCGCTCGTCAATAACTGCGTCCATTATATCCACAAGGTCGGTCTTTAAACGAGGTAATACAACTTGAGTTTCAGGGTCGCCAAAACGAGCGTTATATTCAATAACCTTTACGCCATTTGCAGTCATCATAAGACCAAAGTACAAAACTCCCTTAAAGGGGCGACCTTCCTTTGCCATTGCATCAATGGTGGGAAGAAAGATATTTTTCATGCACTCATCGGCAATTTCCTCAGAATAAAGCCTGCTTGGAGAGAATGTTCCCATGCCGCCGGTGTTAAGACCCTCGTCATTATCATAGGCACGCTTGTGGTCTTGTGCTGAAACCATGGGACAAAGGGTTTTTCCGTCGGTGAATGCAAGGACAGAAACCTCAGGGCCTTGCAAAAATTCTTCAATTACAATTCTGTTGCCGCTTTCGCCAAACTTCTTTTCCTCCATGATTTCACGCACTGCAGCGATTGCCTCATCTAAATCCTTGGCAATTATAACTCCCTTGCCAAGAGCAAGTCCCTCTGCTTTTATAACTGTAGGAAAAGTTGATGTTTTTAAGTAGTTTATGGCATCTTCGCTTTTCTGGAAAACCTCATAGCCTGCAGTTGGTATGTTATATTTTTTCATAAGATCCTTTGAAAAGACCTTGCTTCCCTCTATGATGGCAGCATTCTTTCTTGGTCCGAATGCTCTGATACCCTCTTTTTCCATAGCATCTACCATGCCTAAAACAAGGGGATCGTCGGGAGCGACCATTACCATGTCAATTTTTTTATCCTTTGCGAATTTCACCATGTTTTCTATGTCGCAGGCACCTATGTTTACACATTCGGCAAGTTGGGCAATTCCGCCATTGCCGGGAGCTGCATAGATTTTTTCAACCTTGGGTGACTGTGCAAGCTTCCATATAATTGTATGCTCACGTCCGCCACCGCCAACCACTAAAATTTTCATATAAAAATTCCTTCCTATTAAGTGTTTATGTATCTATAAATATTAATGATGGAACAGACGGATTTTTGTAAATGCCATAGCAATATTATATTTATTACAAGTTGCTATAACATGGTCGTCACGAATGGAGCCGCCTGGCTGTGCAATATATGCAACGCCGCTTTTTTTAGCTCTTTCAACATTGTCGCCAAAGGGGAAGAAAGCGTCTGACCCTAAAGCTACATTTGTATTTTTCAAAAGCCATGCTTTTTGTTCTTCCTTAGTGAAAACTGGGGGCTTAACTTTAAAAATCTTTTCCCATGCACCATCTGCCAAAACATCCATATATTCGTCCGAGATATAAACATCTATTGCATTGTCGCGGTCGGCACGACGTATGTCATCAACAAATTCAAGTCCCAAAACCTGCGGAGACTGTCTTAGCCACCAGATGTCTGCTTTGTTTCCTGCAAGGCGTGTGCAATGTATTCTCGACTGCTGACCTGCACCGATACCTATTGCCTGACCGTCCTTTACATAGCAAACGCTATTGGATTGGGTATATTTTAAAGTGATAAGGGAAATTACAAGGTCACGCTTTGCTTCTTCTGAAAGATTTTTGTTGTCAGTAACAATTTCAGAAAGAATGTCGTTGTTTATGCAAAGCTCGTTTCTGCCCTGCTCAAAGGTTATACCAAAAACATCCTTTGTTTCAATTGGTGCAGGAGTGTAATTTTCGTCTATTTTTATAATGTTATAGGTGCCCTTTCTCTTGGATTTTAAAATCTCAAGAGCCTCGGGAGTGTAGTCGGGAGCAATAATTCCGTCCGAAACCTCACGCACAATTATTTTTGCGCATGAAACATCGCAACAGTCTGAAAGTGCTATAAAATCGCCATATGATGACATTCTGTCAGCACCTCTTGCGCGTGCATAAGCACAAGCAAGCGGTGAAAGCTCGCCTAAATCATCAACAAAATAAATCTTTTTCAAGGTATCCGAAAGGGGAAGACCAACAGCGGCTCCTGCAGGTGAAACGTGCTTAAATGAGGTTGCCGCAGGCAAATTTGTTGCCTTTTTTAGTTCCTTAACAAGCTGCCAACCGTTGAATGCGTCTAAAAGATTAATATATCCTGGATTTCCATTAAGAACCTCGATGGGAAGATTTTCTTCATCCTTCATAAAAATTCTTGATGGCTTCTGATTGGGGTTACATCCATATTTGAGTTGCATTTCTTTCATAAGATTTATTCCTTTCATTTGTTTTTATTTACAATTTTTGTCTGGGTTTTTTTGTCTTTAAGATTTATGTATCTTACAAATAAAGAAACCTTGTTTTCTTCATTTAAAGAATTCCAGATTTTATCGCAAAATTCGTCAATGCTGCCATCTATCGAAACAAGCTTAGGCTCGCCCTCAAAGCTTGGCAGAGGATTTTCGTCGCACTTATATGTGTGAATGAAATGTCCCTCTCCTGCAAGTGGGTCTTTATAGGAGAAGGTGAAACGCTGACAGCTTTTTGGATTTCCGTTTGCACTTTTCAAAATGGAAAGGGCATAGTTAAAGTCGTCATCATCAGTTTTTATAATGCCTGAAATTCTTGGAGTATAGTTTGGAGCATCAGGCTCAAATTCACGAGTTCTTAAAGCTTGTTCGAATGTAAGCTGCTGATTCATAAGGTCATAAATTGTGTCGGTCTGGTCGCCATTTGTAACAATTGTCTTGTTTCCTAAAACTCTTACAGGAGCATAGATTATAAGTGATGGATCCTCTAATTTGGATTCGTCAAAGGCTTTAGTTCTTATGCCTTGTCCATCTTCTACAAAAATACGATTACGACTGTTTGAGCTTCTGCCCATAATAAAGTAGGCACAAACTGCGTTTTCGCCGTCGGCAGATTTTCCGATAATTATACCTCTGCCAGGATAAGAATTTTGAGAAAGTTCATTTTCAATACAACGTTTTTCCATTTTTTTCACCTTTTCTTTTTATATTTTTAAGGCAGTTTATGCCTTATATGGTTCATATTTTTCCTGAACAAAACATTTCAGCTGCCTCGGGAAGAATTTTCCATTCAGCTTCCTCCATAACCCTTTTTTGAAGAGTTTCGGGAGTGTCATCGTCTTTGATATAAACTGCTTTTTGTAAAATTATTTTTCCGCCATCTGTTATTTCATTAACAAAATGCACTGTAGCACCTGTCACTTTGACTCCATAATCCAATGCTGCTTTATGCACCTTTAAGCCATAAAAGCCATCGCCGCAAAAAGATGGAATAAGTGATGGGTGAACATTTATGATTTTGTCTTTATAGACCGACAAAAGCTCCCCTGAGAGAATAGACAAAAAGCCTGCCAAAATTACAAGGTCAATTTCCTTTTCCTTTAAATATTGGCATATTGCATGACCAAACAAATCACGGTCGGCAAAATCCTTTTTTAAAATAAGCTTTGCCTCAATGCCATTTTGTCTTGCTCGCTCAAGGGCATAAGCACCTTCTTTATCAGAAATGACAGTAACAATTTTTCCGTTCTTGATTATGCCGCTATTTTGAGCATCTATTAAAGCCTGAAGATTTGTTCCGCCACCCGAAACCAAAACAGCTATTTTTTTCATAATTTCAAAACCCTTTCAGAATTTAAAGAATATCTACACCATTTTCGCCCTCTGCAAGCTCGCCTATGATAAAGGCTTTTTCGCCGCTTGCCTCAAGGCATTTTAATGCCGCATCTGCCTTTTCGGCTTCCACTGCAACAATCATGCCAATGCCCATGTTAAAGGTGTTGTAAAGGTCACGCTCTGAAAGGTCGGCAAGATTTTTCATCATGTCAAATACAGGCAAAATATCCCATGTGCCCTTGTTTATCTTAGCACGCAGATTTTCTGGTAACATTCTGGGAACATTTTCAATAAAGCCTCCCCCTGTTATATGAGAAACTGTATGTATTCCAACCTTTTCTATAAGATTAAGCAAAGGCTTCACATAAATTTTTGTGGGTGTTAAAAGCTCTTCCCCTATGGTTTTCCCAAACTCGTTGGAGTAAGTGGCTAAACGTTCTTTTGCACCATCGTCATTTAAGTTAAATATTTTTCTTACTAAAGAATATCCATTTGAGTGTATGCCTGATGATGCAATACCTATTAAAACATCGCCTTTTTTTGCATTTTTTCCGTCGGTGATTTTGCTCTTTTCTACAATACCGACCGAAAATCCTGCAAGGTCATATTCGTCAACAGGATAAAATCCCGGCATTTCGGCAGTTTCACCGCCGACCAAAGCACAGCCTGCTAAAAGACAACCATCGGCAACACCCTTTACAATCTGACTTACCTTTTCGGGATAGTTTTTGCCAACTGCAAGATAGTCTAAAAAGAACAAAGGCTTTGCACCTGAGCAAGCAACGTCATTTACGCACATTGCAACACAGTCTTGTCCTATTGTGTCGTGCTTGTCAGTTAAAAATGCAACCCTTAATTTTGTGCCCACACCATCTGTGCCCGAAACCAAAACGGGGTTTTCGTAGCCCTTGGGAATTTCAAAAAGACCGCCAAAACCGCCTATTCCTCCCAAAACTCCTTCTATAAATGTTTTCTTAACGTCGTTTTTTATAAGCCTTACCGACTCATAACCTGCCTCAACGTCAACGCCTGCGTTTTTGTAAGCTTCTGCCATAATTTTTCTCCATACCTTTCTTTAATAATAGTTTTATGAATTTAAGCTTTCCTGCAATTTTTTATCCTTTGCCATGACCTCGTCTGCCATGTCCTTTTTGAAGGTTTTTAATTTTTCTTTTAAGAAATCATATTTTAATGAAAGCATTTGTACCGCTAAAATTCCCGCATTGTCGCCGCCATCAATTGCAACGGTTGCAACTGGGATACCCTTTGGCATCTGAACCATGGATAAAAGTGAGTCCATGCCATCCATAGTTGAGGATTTAATGGGCACTCCTATGACCGGAAGGGTAGTGAAAGCTGCTAAAACACCACCCAAGTGTGCGGCTTTTCCTGCAGCTGCAATAATAACTTCAATGCCATTTTTTTCTGAATTTTTTGCAAACTCCTCTGCCGCATATGGAGTACGATGCGCAGATATCACCCTCACTTCAGCATCAATATCAAATTTTTTGAGCACTCCAAGACAACCCTTAAGCTTGTCAAAATCGGAGTCGCTACCCATAACTACAGCAACCTTTGGCATAACAAATCAATCCTTTCTTTTACATAAATAATGATAAGAGATAATATATAAAAGGCATTGTTGCAAGCCCTGCAACGGTGGTTACAAAAATACCCTTTACCACATAGTCAGTATCGCCGTTATATTCCTTTGTAATAACAGACAGAATTGTCTGAGAGGGAACCGACGCTTGCATAATTATTACACCCTTTACAAGATTATCAAAGGGCAGATAGCGCATTATAAAAATTAAAATAATCGGAAAAAGAAGCATTTTTACAAGCACTATTAAAAGCACCGATGCCGAGGATAAAATCTTTTTAAAATCGGTTTCTGCTAAAGTTCCTCCCACAAAAAGCATGGAAAGGGGAGTGGTAGCAGATCCTATAGCACTTGCAGCCTCACCAAAAACAGAGCCGAGCTTTACCCCAAGAATAAGAAAAACAAAGGAAATTGCAAATGCAATTGTTGGCGGGTTTAAACAATTTTTTAAAGTCTGCTTTTTAGAAAGCTGTTTTTTGTTATTAAGACTGTTAAGGCGAAGCACTCCGAAAGTCCACAAAATAAAATCGTTTACAAATGCATAGAGTGCCGCATAAAAAAGCCCGTCCGCACCATAAAGGGACTGAATAAGGGGATAGCCTAAGAAAATAATATTTCCCAATGCTGTCATAAAACGGTGTATAAGTGCGGTCTTTGGCGGCTGCTTAAGAAGTTTTGAAAGCAGTGTTCCGATAAGATACAAAACAACAATTGTCAAAAATGCCGACACAACAACAAATATTGAATTTTTAATTCGTGTTGCATCAAGTTCAACGCTGGTGAGCGAATTGATAATAAGCAAAGGCAAGGTGATTTTTATGACAATTTTTGAAAGTATATTTTTTATGTCTGTACTTATATATCCTGATTTGACTGCAATAAAGCCTAAGAGCATCATTAGTGAAAGCAAAAGTATATTATGTGAAATTACTTCAAATTCGTTCAAATTGAAACATCCTTCCGATTATACTACATAGGTAATTGTAAAACGCAGAAATTTCCCCGTTACCACTTAAGAACAAGGTTGTAATTGTAAAATTCTTTAATTTTACAATTACCTGACACTATTATATATTATACACTAAAATTCTTCCCCGAAAAAGGGAAAAATAAATAAAAATTTATTTTTCTACCCTTTGACGTTTTAGAGTGGTAAATTTTTGTGTATTTTGTTCAATTTGTCCCAAGTAACAGAGAAGAAAACTCTCATTTTGGTATTTTATGCGAAATTTAAAAAATCGGGTTGTAAAATTTTTTAAAATAATATATAATATATAATTGAAATATATAGTTTGGAAAAATGTATTATTAATAGAGAAAGCGAGGGGAAAACCGATGCTTTTTAAAAATTTAAGATATGATATAAATGCAGTTTTAACTCGTGACCCTGCCGCAAGAAGCACTATTGAAGTTTTGCTTTTGTATCCTGGAATAAAGGCGGTGATTTTTCATCGTGCGGCACATTTTTTCTATAAGAAAAATCATAAATTTATAGCACGAATGATTTCGCAGTTTTCACGCTTCTGGACGGGGATAGAAATTCACCCCGGAGCAACAATAGGACGAGGCCTTTTTATTGACCACGGCATGGGAGTTATAATAGGAGAAACCACTGTTATAGGTGATGACTGCACAATTTATCAGGGTGTAACCTTAGGGGGAACAGGAAAAGAGGACGGAAAGCGTCACCCTACTCTCGGAAACAATGTAATGGTAGGAAGCGGAGCAAAGGTTTTAGGACCTTTTACAGTGGGTGACAATTCAAAAATTGCCGCAGGAGCGGTGGTTTTGTCCGAGGTTCCGCCGGGCTCTACCTGCGTGGGCGTGCCTGCAAGAATTGTAAAGCGTGAAGGCGTAAAGGTGGAGGAGGATATGGACCAGGTTCATATTCCCGACCCTGTTTCATTGCAGATGTGCACATTGTCAGTACATATTGCTGGATTGGAAAAACGCATTGCAGAACTTGAACAACAACTTAATGAGAAAAAATAAAACCTTGGAAAGGATTTTGATATTATGAAAATTTATAACACTCTTACAAGGAAAAAAGAAGAATTTGTTCCAATAGACAAAAATGAGGTTAAAATGTATTCCTGTGGTCCCACAGTTTATGACTATTTTCATATAGGAAACGCAAGACCTTTTATTATTTTTGATACTATGAGAAGGTATCTTGAATATCGTGGGTATAAGGTAAAATTTGTTCAGAATTTTACCGATATAGACGATAAAATGATTAATCGTGCAAACAGTGAAGGAATAACTGTAAAGGAGCTTGGCGAACGCTTTATTGAAGAATATTTTAAAGACGCCAAGGCACTTGGAATTGGTGAGGCAAGCCATCATCCCAAAGCAACTGATAATATTGATGCAATAATTGAGATTGTAAAAAAGCTTATTGAGAATGGCTATGCTTATAATGTAGATGGAAATGTTTATTTCGAGACTAAAAAATTCGAAGAATATGGCAAGCTCTCCAAGCAACCCTTAGAGGATTTGGAGGCAGGTGCAAGAATAGATGTAAGCGATGCAAAGCGTGATGCAATGGACTTTGCACTCTGGAAAAAGCAAAAAGAGGGCGAGCCTGCATGGGAAAGCCCATGGGGAATGGGACGCCCGGGCTGGCATATAGAATGTTCGGCAATGGCAAATCGTTTTTTAGGAGAAACAATTGATATACATTCGGGTGGTCAGGACTTGATTTTCCCGCACCACGAAAACGAAATTGCCCAGAGCGAATGTGCAAATCATGCACCATTTGCAAGATATTGGATGCACAACGGATATATTAATATAGACAACAAAAAAATGAGTAAGTCTTTGGGAAATTTCTTTACAGTTCGTGATATATGCGAAAAGTATTCTCCTGAAGTTGTAAGATTTTTCATGCTTTCAGCGCACTACAGAAACCCGATTAATTTCAGCGAGACTTTAATGGAACAGTCAAAATCTGCAATGGAGAGGGTTTATACCTGCATAGACAATATGATTTTCTTGAAAAAGAGCGCAGAAGAAAAATCCCTTTCGGAGCAGGAAAAAGAGCTTTTGGAAAAAATAAAAAAATACAAAGAAAACTTTGTGTCTGCAATGGATGATGACTTAAATACGGCTGATGCACTTGCTGCAATTTTTGATATAGTGTATGCCGCAAATATGACCATATCGGCAGAAAAGAATAATTCTTTTGAGGCAATAGAGGCGGTTCTTTCATCAATTTCAGAGCTTGGTGGAGTGCTTGGTCTTTTTGGACAAAGTCGTGAGCAGACAGCCGATGAAGAAATTGAGAAGCTTATAGAGGAGCGCACCAAGGCAAGACAGGAAAAAAATTGGGCTCGTGCCGATGAAATTCGTGATGAACTTGCAAAAATGGGAATAACATTAAAGGATACCGCTGCAGGAGTGCAATGGACACGTTCATAAAAAGAAAACAAGTGAGGCAAAAAAATGAGTGAAATAATTAAGCCGCAACAACATGCGGCGCTTTCCCTTGCATATATCGGAGATGCAGTCTATGAACTTTATGTAAGAAATAGAATAATAGCTGAGCATCCCGATTTACCTGCATATAAGTTACATAAAAATGCAGTAGAGTATGTAAAGGCGCACGCTCAGAGCAACAGTATGTTGTTTTTAGAGGACAAGCTGTCGGAGGAAGAAATTTCAATATATAAAAGGGGAAGAAATGCAAAATCTCCGACTGTGCCTAAAAATGCCGACCTTACTGATTATCGTCGAAGTCGGATCGTAGCCATGTCGTTCTGTGAGCCAAGGAGTTGGCTAAGACATTTGTCTTCCTAAGACCGCTT
>JAZURZ010000015.1:0-3130 GCA_045606465.1 Clostridia bacterium
AAGGTGACGCTCTACCACTGAGCCACTCCCGCATTTTGTGATGGTATTATAGCACATAAAACAGTTTTTGTCAATAGATTTTTCTAAAAAAGTTATACTTAAATTGCAACATAAATTTATTTGTTAAATTTTGAAAATTTAGTTGTTTCAACCCTTTACATTTTCACAAAAACAAGGTACAATATATAATAGAAAAGAATATCTTGTGGAAAGGACAAGTTGTAATGGTTAGAAGAATTTATGTAGAAAAGAAAAAAGGCTTTGACGTTGAAGCAAATGGTGTGTTGGTTGATTTAAAGGAAAATTTGTCGCTTGAAAGCTTAAAAAGCGTGAGAGTGATAAATCGTTATGATATAGATGGAGTGAGCGATTCAGAGTATGAAGCCGCAAAGGTTTCGGTTTTCTATGAGCCTCCTGTTGATAATGCTTATGATGAGGACATTGAAATTTCTTCTGCTGCAAAGGCTTTTGCTGTGGAGTATTTGCCCGGACAATTTGACCAAAGAGCTGCATCTGCTGAGGAGTGTGTTTCAATTCTTACTCAGAAAAAACGTCCCACAGTACGCTCTGCAAAGGTATATGTTCTGGAGGGAATAAATGACGAGGAACTTTCAAGGGTTAAAAAATATTTAATAAACCCTGTAGAGGCAAGAGAGGCTTCAATGGAAAAATGCGAAAGCCTTGAGATGATAACCGAGCTTCCGCCCGATGTTGCAACCATTGATGGCTTTATTGATATGTCTGAAAGTGAACTTTCAGAGCTTTTGAAAAAAATGGGCTTTGCAATGGATATTGACGATTTGCTTTTCTGCCGAAAATATTTTAAGGAAGAGGAAAAACGCAACCCGACAGTTACTGAACTTCGTATGATTGATACATATTGGTCAGACCATTGCAGGCACACAACCTTTTCAACACATATTGATTCGGTGCATATCCCTCAAGGAAAATATTCTGATGTTATAACTGAAGCCTATGAAGAATATAAAAGGGCAAAATCAGAGCTTTATGCTCCCGACAGAGCAACCTGCCTTATGAACCTTGCAACTATTATAGTTAAACAGCTTAAAAAAGCAGGCAAGCTTAAGGAGATTGATGAATCAGAGGAAATTAACGCTTGCAGTATTGTGGTAGATGTAGATGTTGATGGTAAAAAAGAGCCATGGCTTATTATGTTCAAAAATGAAACCCATAACCATCCCACCGAAATTGAACCATTTGGCGGGGCGGCAACCTGCCTTGGCGGAGCCATAAGAGACCCATTGTCAGGTCGTTCGTATGTTTATCAGGCTATGCGTGTAACAGGAAGCGGAGACCCAAGAAAAACCATTTCCCAAACCCATGCAGGAAAGCTTATGCAAAGAAAAATAACCAAGGGCGCGGCTTCGGGATATAGCTCATATGGAAATCAGATAGGCTTGGCGACAGGTCAGGTTGCAGAAGTGTATGATGAGGGATATGTAGCAAAAAGAATGGAAATCGGTGCGGTAATTGGTGCGGCACCAAAGAAAAATGTAGTAAGAGAAACACCCGAGGCAGGAGATGTTATTATCCTTTTAGGCGGACGTACAGGCAGAGATGGCTGCGGCGGCGCAACAGGCTCATCAAAGGCTCATACAGAGGAGTCCTTGACAACCTGCGGAAGTGAGGTTCAAAAAGGTAATCCTCCTGTTGAGAGAAAAATTCAAAGACTTTTTAGAAACGAGGAGGTTACAACAAAAATCAAGCGTTGTAATGACTTTGGTGCAGGTGGTGTGTCAGTTGCAATAGGAGAACTTGCAGACGGTCTTGTGATTGAATTGGATAAAGTACCCAAAAAATATGAGGGACTTGACGGAACCGAGCTTGCTATAAGCGAATCTCAGGAGCGTATGGCGGTTGTGGTAAGAAAAGAAGATGCTGCCTTTTTCATAAAGGCTTCAAATGAGGAAAATCTTGAGGCTACAGAGGTTGCAACTGTGACAGATAAAAATCGACTCGTAATGCATTGGAGAGGTCAGACAGTTTGCGACATCTCAAGAGATTTCTTAAACACAAATGGAGCGGACAAGCATACAGATGTAGAGGTTGTTCTTCCTGATGAAGAAAAAAGGGTATTTGAAAGAGAAGTTGTTTTAAATGTTAAAGATAAATGGTTAGAAACCCTGTCAGATTTGAATGTTTGCTCACAAAAAGGTCTTTGTGAAATGTTTGACTCTACCATTGGAGCGGGCTCGGTTTTGATGCCCTTTGGCGGAACTTATCAGCTTACTCCCTCTGAGGGTATGGCAGCAAAGGTTCCCGTCCTTTTTGGGAAAACCAATACAGCGACAGTTATGTCCTATGGATATAACCCTAAAATTTCAAAATGGAGTCCCTATCATGGTGCAACTTATGCAATTGTAGAATCGGTTTCAAAGGCAGTTGCTTTGGGCGCTGATTATAAGAAGATATATCTGACCTTCCAGGAATATTTTGAACGTCTTGGAAATGATAAAAAGCGTTGGGGAAAACCTTTTGCGGCGCTTTTGGGCGCATACAAGACTCAGCTTGCACTTGGTATTGCAGCAATAGGAGGAAAGGACTCCATGAGCGGAAGCTTTAATGAGCTTGATGTTCCTCCAACATTAACATCTTTTGCAGTTGCGCCTGTAGATGCCGACAAGGTTATATCTCAGGAAATTAAAAAATCAGGCACTAAGCTTTATATGTTTACATTAAAGCGTGATGCAAATGATTTGCCTGATTTTGATGAGCTTAAAAATATGTATGAAAGAGTTCATGCGTTGTCAAACGAGGGAAAAGTTCTTTCTGCAAGCGTGGTAAAGGGCTTTGGTCTTGCAGAAACAGTGTCAAAAATGACATTTGGTAATAAAATCGGTGTGGAATTTGATAAAAATATTACAAATGATATTTTGTTCTATGCACCCTTTGGCTCAATTGTAATTGAAACAGAGGAAAATATTGATGATGCAATTTATCTTGGAACAACAGGCGGAGATTCTATAAAGATAAATGGCGTAGAAATTACCCTTTCGGAGGCAATTTCTGCATGGACATCTCCTTTGGAGAAGGTGTTCCCCACAAAAGCCGGAAAATTTACCGAAGAGCCCGAAACCAAGTCGGATCGTAGCCATGTCGTTCTGTGAGC
>JAZURZ010000016.1:0-3130 GCA_045606465.1 Clostridia bacterium
GCTATATATTATTGTTTGTTTACCATTTATGTATTTGATTACATTTACATAATTTACCGAAGAATTTGCATCTAATATTAAATTTTCCTCAACAGTCATCGTTTCTTCATTGAAATTTTTTATTTCTGCCAAAACATTCAAATTAAAAATAGATAATATAAGTATAGCGGAAATAAGTTTTCTTATTTTTTTCATATGTAACAATCCTGGTTTGCATAAAATATTTTAACTAGCAATTAATCATTAAATCTATTCGAAATATTTAATAACTCATTACAAACAAATTTAACCACAAAACACACGGTATTCGAATTCGATACTCATTTAAATTCATCATATCACATTTTAAAAACTTTCAATGTTAATTTATGCCTTTTTAAGCTTTCTTAATATATCTTCAAAGTAGTCAGGCAAGGGTGCGCTAAACTCCATATATTCGCCACTTTTTGGATGAATAAATCCAAGGGTTTGGGCATGAAGAAGCTGACCATTAAGATTGAATTTTTCCTTTTTTATGCCATAGGTTTTATCCCCCACCACGCTATGACCTATCGACGCCATATGCACACGAATCTGATGGGTTCTTCCCGTCTCAAGCACACATTCAGCCAAGGTATATCCCAAAAAATTTTCTAATATATGATAATGAGTTATTGCCTCACGGCCGCCTGCACAAATTGCCATTTTTTTTCGGTCCTGCGGATGTCTTGCAATGGGTGCCGACACTGTACCATCAGAAGTTATTTTTCCATTCAAAAGAGCCTTATAACGTCTGTTGGCTTTACGCATTTTTATCTGTTCAGACAAAAAAATATGCGCATCATTATTTTTTGCCACAACCAAGAGTCCGCTTGTATCCTTGTCTATTCTATGCACTATCCCTGGTCTTATAACACCATTTATTGCAGAAAGCTCATTTTTGCAATGATATAAAAGAGCATTTACAAGGGTGCCATTATAGTTTCCTGCTGCGGGATGCACTACCATTCCTTGCGGCTTATTTACCACAAGCAAATCACTATCTTCATAGATTATATCTATTGGAATATCTTCAGGTATTGCCTCAAGAAATTCAGGCTCAGGCAATAATATTTTTATAACATCACCTGTTTTTATTTTATAGTTTTTGGAAGAATTTTTTTCATTTACGAAAATTCTCCCCTCCTCTGCAAGATTTGCGGCAAAAGAGCGGGAAATATCCTCTGTATTTTCGCTTATAAATTTGTCAAGTCTTACTCCCGAAGCATTTTCTTCGACAATTATAATTAATTCTTCCATTTTTTATTCCCTCTTTGTTTGAAGATGCAACAAAAATTTTATTTTGATTTTCCATCAAAAAATATCATATAAACCATAAGTAAAATTGCCCCTAAAGTTATTGCAATATCTGCAAGGTTAAACACCGGAAAATTTATAAAGGAAAGCTCTATATAGTCAACCACAAAACTTCTGAAAAGCCTGTCTATTAAATTTCCCAAAGCGCCTCCGAGCATCATTCCCAAAGAAATAATAAAAAGTTTGTTTTCCTTCTTTTTCTTTATAAGATAGAAAACCAAAAAAATGCATACTGCAAGGGAAATTACGCTCAGAATATCAGTTTTTCCCGACAAAATGCTAAATGCCGCTCCTGTGTTTTTTACATATATAAAATTTAAAACATCAGGAATTACCTCTATCATCTCGGTAGATGAAATATTTTGAATTACAAGATATTTTATAATCTGGTCTGCTATAGCTATAACCAAAGAAATTATTATCCAAATTGCCATATCAGTTTGTTTCGTCCTTTCAAAATCACTTTTGTATTATTCATTTTTCTTCATAAACTCAAAAAATCCAGAGCTTGCGATATTTCCTCTTTCGTTACATCCTGAGTTATGGAAACCTTTCCTATTGCAGAAGGCAAAATAAATTTTATTTTGCTGTCCACGCTTTTTTTGTCATTTTCCATGAATTTTAAAACCTTGTCATGCACAAGCTCTGTCTTTGTCCCGAAGCCATATTTTTCTATTATTGCTATTATCCTGTCGAATGTATCCTTTGTTATGAGATTTCTTTTAAAGGAAATATAGGACGCAGCGCACATTCCTAAGGCAACGCACTCGCCATGAGTTTTCGAAAAGTTTGCCTCGCTCTCAATTGCATGACCTATAGTATGTCCGAAATTAAGTATTGCACGCAAGCCCAGCTCCTTTTCATCCGCCATAACAACCTCTGCCTTTATTGCGCAATTTGTTTTTGCCATTTTTATTAAGAGAGAACTATCAAGCTGTTTTATTTTTTCAGAGTTATTAAAAAGAAAATTAAAAAATTCAGCATCTTTTATTATTCCATGCTTTATTACCTCACCCATTCCCGAAATAAATTCACGCTCAGGTAAAGTTTTTAATGTACTTGTGTTTATGTAAACCAACGAGGGCTGATGAAAAGCTCCCAAAATATTTTTTGCATTTTCAAAGTCAATCCCTGTTTTTCCTCCCACGCTGCTGTCGGACTGGCTTAGAAGTGTTGTGGGAAGCTGCACAAAGCGTATTCCGCGCATATACATTGATGATGCAAAGCCCGCTATATCTCCAACCACTCCGCCGCCAAGTGCTAAAATCATACTTTTTCTGTCCATTTTATGCTCGCAACAAGCGCTGCATATTTTTAAAACCGAGTCCATGCCCTTATTTTCTTCCCCAGCTAAAATTATGCATTTTAAAACATCATAGCCTGCCTCATCAAGAAGGCTTTTCACCTCATCAAGCCAAAGGGGTGCAACATTTGTGTCGGTCACTATTAAAAGCTTTTTTGGTGCATTAATTTCTTTTAGTGCGTCACAAAGCCCCAAATAGCTTGTATCAAAAAGTATATCATAAGAATTTTCCAAAAGATTTACAAACAGTTTATCCATTTTAAAAAAACTAACGTCCTTTCATTTTTACATATTCCTACCTCATTTTATATTGTATCATAAATGATTGAAAAAAAAAAGAGGTTTTTAAAATTACTAAAAATTTTTTAATAAACTAATCTTTAAAAAGAATAAATTACCATTAATTTGTTGGATAAATTTATTTGTGTTGCAAATAATATGTATATAATTTTCGTGAAAAAGGAGATTTATGTTATATGAAAGCAACAGGAA
>JAZURZ010000017.1:0-1966 GCA_045606465.1 Clostridia bacterium
CTTTTTTTAATGTTTCAATAGATTATCTTTTTGGAATATCAGAGATAAGAAATGCCAGTGTATTAGATGAGTTTGAAAGCTTGTTTTCAAAGCTTTCTGATGATAACAAAAAATCCGCTCTTGACTATATGAGTTATTTAAATAATAACTAAATTATTTTACATTTACTTAATAAAGGAAAGCTATTGTAAATAAGCCTTTTAATATGCTTATTTACAATAGCTTTTTTAAATTAAACAACGCAATTTAAAATCATCAGAAAAAATTTTTTTCTATTACTCCGCAGGCAATTTTTTGTCCTGAATTGCCCGCAGGTTGAGTTGTGAAATCATCTGGTGCAGAATGAACTATAACTGTCTTGCCAATAACCTCACTAACCACAAATCTATCTGTCATAAATGCAGAAAAGGCAACACCATCACAACCAAACAAGGGAGGCATATCTCCTGCATGATAAGGGTGAGGGCAAGAGTTCGGATTATAGTGGGTCATGGCATCAGCAAAATAATCTTCCTTGTTTCCGCTGCAGCTTGCTCCGCTATGAATATGAAAAGCGAAAATAGGTTCCCTGCACGCATATGGACTTTTGGGGAGTCCCCACACTCTGCTTACAACCACCACTCCGCTGTTTGTTTGATAAAATTGCACAAGCCCTCTTATATTAGGATAGTCCCTGCTCCCCTTTAAGCTTGCTTGTGCCTTCGGTCTTTTTCCTATAAACGATAAAAAATCAATATTATTTTCCAAATCAAATCACCTGCTAAAATTTTTATAATATATTATGCTTTATAATTTAAAAATGTTATTGAAATTTAAAAGCATTTGTCTTATAATAGCTATAGGTGGTGATTTGTACATGATAACTCTTTCAAAATTGGCTTCTCTTGCAAATGTTTCAGTTTCCACTGCGTCTAAAGCGTTTTCCATGAGCAGTGAAGTAAACGAAGAAACTCGCGAAATGATTTTTAAGGTAGCAAGAGAGCAAGGCTGTTTTAAAAAATTTTACAATGCAAAATATCCCAAATTTGTAATAGCTGTTATATGTCCCGAATTCGAAAGCAGGTTCTATTCCCGACTCCTCTCAATTATACAAAAACATCTTACCGAATACAATTGCGAGGTATGTGTTGCATCTACTGACTTTTCTGCCGAAGGTGAAAAAAATCTTTTGGAATACTATAACAAATACGCAACTGTTGATGGCATAATTATTATAAAAGGAACAACAATTCCCGACAAAAATTTTGAAATTCCCATAGTCACCATTTCTTCAGGCAGTGAAACCTATGAAAAAAATATGGAAATGGCTATAAAATACTTTGTTGACAAAAACATAACTTCTATTGGTTTTATTGGGGAAAATCTTACTATGTCTAAACTTGAGTTTTTTAAGAAAATCATGACTAAGCTCACAGGCTCATATCGGCAGGATTTTATAAGCATAACCTCCAAGCGCTTTGAAGATGGCGGCTACCATGCTATGGAAACCTTATTTTCAAACAAAAAACTGCCACGAGCCATAATCTGTGCATATGACTATATGGCAATAGGAGCTATAAAATGCATATATGATAGAGGTTTAAAAATTCCTGAGGATATTGCAATTATAGGCAGCGATGACCTTCCCGAATCAAGCTTTTTAAATCCACCTCTTTCCACCATTCGTCCTTGCATTGATACAGCATGCAAAGCGGCAGTCGATGCTATTATGGGAAAACTTCGCGGAACGCCTGTAAATGCAAATGCTTTAATTACCCATGAACTGATTTTAAGAAAATCCTCTGAAGTTTAATTTTTAATAATAAAATCCGCTCTTGACTATATGAGTTATTTAAATAATAACTAAATATTTTACATTTACTTAATAAAGGAAAGCTATTGTAAATGAGCCTTTTAATATGCTTATTTACAATAGCTTTTTTAAATTAAACAACGCAATTTAAAATCATCAGAAAAAATTTTTTTC
>JAZURZ010000018.1:0-12280 GCA_045606465.1 Clostridia bacterium
CTTGTTTGTTCATAGCCTTCAGGCAACATACTAAGATAATATTCTTTTTCTTGCTCTGTCAAAACACTCTCAATGGTATCATTACTAACCCAACCAGCAGGATTAATTGGATTTTCAACCCCATTTTTATCTGTGTAGGCATTTTTTGGTTCTCCATACAGTTCAGTTAATTTGGTTAACAAGATTTCTTCATTTTCTTCGGAAAACTGCAAAAAAATACTATGTAATCCATTTGTTTCTGCTTTTTCGCCGATATCAAATGCTAATCCTACCACTTCTAATTTTACACCCAAATACTCTAAATCTTCCAATTTTACTATTTGTCTTGGTCCATTTTCAGTAACCTCATATTTTGCATTTTTTAAGTTCTCATTTTCTTGTGTGGTTTCCCAATCACTTCCCCATTCAAGAGAGCAGAACTTAAAATCGCCTTTTTCTGATTGTTGGTTTTGTTGGGTGGTGTTACAACCCACTAATAACAACGCCAATACTACTGAAAATAATGTGAATAACTTTTTCATATTCACACTCCTTTTCTCAAATATTCATTCCATTTCCTATATTCTATCTATATTCTAACTAAATTATAGCAGAATTACGCCCTAAAGTCAACAATTTTGGCAATTTCCAGCATAGTGCCCTGTTGTGGTTATCTCCTTCTGGTGGATATCCCCGAAAAAGAATAACCCGACACTTATATATATTTGCCTATTAATTTTCCAAAAAAACTATGCTTTTTAAGGGGTAAAATCAATAAAAAAATTGGGTTCGGAAAAGCTTCCGGGAAAAACCAACACTTATAAATGACACTTTTGAGATAGATTACCCAAAGCCTTCCCCTTGAGGGGAAGGTGGGTTGCGTAGCAACTCGGATGAGGTGGAAATCGTAGGGAATGACCTATGTGTCATTCCGCGGAACGCCACGCAGGGCGTTCCCTACAACACCTCACCACCGCCTACGGCGGAGCCTCTCCTCAAGGAGAAGCCTTTGGAAAGGCATTTTAATCGTATGAATTTATCGGCGGTTTTGAAAACCGCCGATAAAAACCGCTGATAAACTACTAAATTTTTTGTCCCTGACTTGACAAAATCATATGAGTGTAGAAAGATATCGAATTATGAAAGCCTTCCCCTTGAGGGGAAGGGGGACCGCTTGCGGTGGATGAGGTGGAATGGAATAACGATTGCTTTCGCAATCTACACCTCATCAGTCACTTCGTGACAGCTTCCCCTCAAGGGGAAGCCTTTAAAAATTTAGTCCCTAATATAACATGAGCATATAAGGGAATTGTGAAAATTTATTGAAAAGAGTAAAATATTTAAAATGGAGAGAATAACTATAAAAACATCTACAGAAATTGTGTCTATTGCAAATCACATAGGAGAGGAAAAAGCAGTTGAATATGTTGCAAAGGCAGGATTTGATGCATGGGATTTTTCCATGTGCGGAATATGCCAATATGATTGGGACACAAAAACTGCAATAGCAAATGACCATCCAATATCGGGCAGGGAATATTTATCTTACGCAAGACATTTGAAGAAAATTGGATTGGATAACGGAATTGTATGCAATCAGTCGCATGCTCCGTTTCCTACCTATATGAAAAATATAGAAACTTACTTAAAGCGAGCTATTGAATGTACTGCAGAGGCAGGAGGCAAAATTTGCGTAATACATCCCATGAATGTGGGAACACCTGAAGAGAATGCCCAAATGTATTTGAAGCTTCTTCCATTTGCAAAGGGGTGTTCGGTTAAAATAGCTACTGAAAATATGTGGAATTGGGACGACGAAAAGGACCAATCCTGCTTTGCAGCATGCGCCACTCCCGAAAGCTTTTGTGCACACCTTAAGGCGGTAAATGATGAGGATTTTGTTGCATGTCTTGATATAGGTCATGCCGAAATGAGGGGCTCTGACACCACTGCTGTTGAAATGATAAAAGCGTTGGGTAAAAGGGTGCAGGCGCTTCATATACATGATAATGATAAGTGGTTGGATTCTCATCAGATACCATTTTCAATGCAAATAGATTTTGAGAAAATTGTAAAGGCATTAAAGGAAATTGACTACAAAGGTGACTTTACATTGGAGGCAAATAGCTTTTTGAGAGATTATACAAGTGACAATGTTTTTGAAGGGGTTAAAAAATTGGCAGATTCAGCAAGACGCCTTGCCAATATGTATGACGATATAAAAATATAAAAAAGACTTTAAGTTATAAGCTTAAAATGCTTCTTTTGAAGAAAAGTTGAAAAACGGAAAAATCAAGCCTTGTGTGGTGGTAATATTAAAAAAAGCAAGAGAAAAAAATTAAATAAAAGCCTCTAAAATTTTTTTAGAGGCTTTTATTTTAATCTTAAAAAGTTATTGACAATAAAAGTCAAATAATGTATAATTTTAGTAAAGCAAAGTAGGAGTTCGCGCGTTAAGTGGGGAAAGGACGGGAAGTTGCCTTTCTTACGAAAAGCAAAATTGCTTGCGGTGCGTTTTCCGCATTCCGTTGCTACAAAAAAAGATTATATTATAACCTTTTTGTAGTAATGCTATAGAAAGGATTTTTTTTATGAAAAAAAAGTTTAATACTCATACACTTGTCATGGTTGCATTGTTGGTTTCACTTCATGTTGTCTTTGTAAGAATTTTGCCCATTGGTTCAGGAAGTGTGCGCATATCCCTTGGCTTTTTGCCGATTGCAGTTGCCGGTATGTGCTTTGGCTCCTTGGGGGGAGGAACAGTGGCAGTAATTGCCGATATTTTGGGAATGCTTTTGTTTTCCAGAGGAGAAGTATATTTTCCTCTCTTTACCATAAGTGAATTTTTGCAAGGGATAGGCTTTGGAATTTATCTTAATAAAAAAGAGCTTTCACATTTTAAAACTTCAATATGCGTAGTGGCTCAATATTTTTTAGTTAACTTGTGTTTGACCTCCTTGTGGTTTTATTTTTATTCTATACTTATTATAGGAAATGAACAAGGCTATTGGCTTATTTTCACAAGCCGCCTTGTTGCGGCGGCAGTTAACGTGCCATTGCAGCTTGTGGGAATAAACATTTTGTTAAAATATTTAAAAAAGCCTTTGAGAAAAATTGTAAGGCAGTAAATTAATGCAGGAAAGGCTTGAAATTTTATGAAAGAGAATAATTTTGAAAAATACGCAAACAGCTTTCAAGCTATAGCACGTCTTGAGCTTGAGAGCATAACTCTTATGCTTGACTTTTTAAATCATCCTGAAAAGGATTTAAAATTTATACATGTGGCAGGCACGAATGGAAAGGGCTCGGTATGCTCATTTTTGCAAAAAATTTTTACAAATGAGGGCAAAAGGTGCGGGAAATACATATCTCCCAATATGCTAAGCGTTTGTGAGAGAATTTCAATAGACGGAGAGGATATACCAAAAGAGGAATTAAACAAGCTTTTGGACTTTGTTTATGATGCTGCAAAAAAAGTAGAAAGCCGCCTTGGCGAGATGCCCACACAATTCGAAATCTGGACAGCAGCTGCTTTTTGCTATTTTAAAATGAAGAATTGCGACATTGTAATTTTGGAAACCGGACTTGGAGGACGTCTTGATGCAACTAATGTTATACCTGCCCCTGAGGCGTCGGTAATTACAAGAATTGATATTGACCATACTTCGTATCTTGGTGATACCTTAGCTAAAATTGCATCACAAAAAGCGGGAATAATTAAAAGAAAAGAAAAAAAAGCTCTTACAGTCACAATTTTGCAGGAGAGGGAGGCAATGGAGGTTTTAAAAGATGTTTGCCACCAAAAAAACAACACTCTTGCTATTTCAAAAGAACCCGTGATACATTCTCCTGACGGAATGTGCGAGGTTATAGACTATGGGCATCTTAAAAATCTGAAGGTTGGAATTTGCGGCTATCATCAGATTGAAAATGCGGCACTTGCCATAGAGGTAGCTTTGCAGCTTGGAGTAAGCGATGAGGCTATTAAAAAAGGCATTGAGGAGGCAAAAAACATCGGACGTTTTGATTTGGTGAAAAAAAATCCTCCCATAATTTTTGATGGGGCGCATAACCCAAATGGCATGAGGGCACTCATTTTAGGGTTAAAAAGATATTTTGTTGAAAAAAAACCTTCCTTTGTTATGGGCTTTATGCAGGATAAGGACATTTTTTTAGCAATAGAGGAAATTTATAAAATATATCCTGATGCGAAAATATTCACAGTCATGGTAAAGGATAACCCAAGAGCAATAAGTGCCGAAAAATTGGCAGAAAAAATAAAAGAGGTCAAAATGTGGGCAAAGGCATGTCCTGACATAAAGTCTGCCCTGATTGCTGCCCAGAAAGAAGGAGAGCCTGTTGTAATTTGCGGCTCCTTGTATCTTTATAAAGATTTTGTAGAAAGTTATAGATAAATGTCTTGAAATAATTTTTCTTTTGTAGTATAATTAAATTGATATTTTTGTAAAAGAGAGGCAAAACTGGTTATGAATCAAAAGATAGGATTTGACAATGAAAAATATATAAAAATGCAGTCGGAGCATATAGGCGAGCGTGTGCTTGCCTTTGGCAACAAGCTTTATCTTGAGCTTGGGGGCAAACTTTTTGACGACTATCACGCCTCTCGTGTTTTGCCTGGTTTTCAGCCTGACAGTAAGATAAAAATGCTTATGCATCTTGCAGACAAGCTGGAAATTGTTATTGTTATAAGTGCGCTTGACATTGTAAAAAACAAAGTGAGAAGTGACTATAACCTGACATATGACCTTGATACCTTGCGTCTTATAGATGCTTTTGAAAGTCTTGGACTTATGGTAGGAAGCGTTGTAATAACAAAATATACTGGTCAGAATGCTGCAGATGTTTTTAAAAAACGTCTTGAAAATATGGGGATTCCGGTCTTTTTGCACTATCCAATTGAAGGGTATCCCTCAAATGTGGAATATATAGTAAGCGATGAGGGCTTTGGAAAAAATGAATATGTAAAAACTGAGCGCCCCATTGTGGTTGTTACAGCACCGGGACCCGGAAGCGGAAAAATGGCAACCTGTCTTTCGCAGCTTTATCATGAGAATAAAAGGGGAGTAAAAGCAGGATATGCTAAATTTGAAACCTTCCCTGTATGGAATCTTCCCTTAAAGCACTATGTAAACCTTGCCTATGAGGCAGCGACGGTTGATTTAAATGATGTAAATATGATTGACCCCTTCCATCTTGAGGCATATGGCAAAACTACAGTAAATTACAATCGTGACATAGAGGTTTTTCCTGTTCTTAATGCAATATTTGAAAAAATACTTGGGGAAAGCCCCTACAAGTCACCTACCGACATGGGTGTTAACATGGCAGGTAATTGCATTATTGATGATGAGGTTGTTTGTCAGGCATCAAAGGAAGAAATAGTAAGACGCTATTATCATGTCTTAAAGGATAAAATAAATGGCAAATGCGATGATGAGGTCTTGCTTAAAATGGAGCTTATCATGAAGCAGGCAGAGGTTTCCTGCAATGATAGAGCGGTAGTTCCTGCGGCTTTGGAAAAGGCTAAAAAAAGCGGCGGTGCAGCTTGTGCAATTCAGCTTGTTGACGGAAGAATTGTTACGGGAAAAACATCAGCTCTTCTTGGTGCATCGAGTGCCGCACTTTTAAATGCCTTAAAAGTGATAGCGGGAATTGATGATGAAATACATTTGATTTCACCTGATATAATTGAGCCCTTGCAGGGGTTAAAAACTAATCATTTTGGAAGTAAAAACCCAAGACTTCATACCGACGAAACACTTATTGCACTTTCAATTTGTGCGGCGAATGACGAAATTGCAAAAAAAGCCTTTGAGGGCTTAAAAGCATTGCATGGTGCAGAGGCACATTCGTCAGGGATTTTGTCACAGGTAGATGAAATGGTGTTTAAAAAGCTGGGAATAAATCTTACATGTGAGGCAGTGTATAACAAATAAAAGAAATGGTGATTTTGTGAATAAAAGAGTTTTTGAATGGATATATGTACGTTGTAAAAAGACCTTTCCGTTAATAGCCCTTATGACAGTTTTGGGATGCGTTCTTTCTTTGATTTCTTTAAAGTTTGTGGGCGTGTCAAAGAATTTGATAAATATTGCAACAGGTCAGGAAAATGGCATATGGCTTGATGTGGCTCTTTTGCTTGCAGCTCTTCTTGTTTTAAGGCTTCTTGTTCAGATTGGAATAAATTTTTTAGATGTTCATGCCGCATCGGGAATGGAAATTTCACTAAAAAGACATATATTTAAAAATCTTTTAGACAAGGACTACCTTGCAGTCACAAAATATCATTCAGGAGAGCTATTAAATCGACTCAACAGCGATGTGTCGGTAATAGTCAACGGGATTATAGCAATCCTTCCCTCGGCGGCAATTTTTTTAACTTCAATTATAGGAGGATTTATTTATCTTTACAGAATAGATAAAGGGATTGCAATTGTTATTTTGATTGTGGGTCCTCTTGTGGGAATAGGCGCAAGGCTCTATAGCAAGGGCTACAAACGACTTCACAAAAAATGTCAGGACGCAGATGGTAAAACAAAATCCTTTATGTTGGAAATTTTGCAAAATCTGCTTGTTGTAAAGTCCTTTTGCAATGAAGAAAAGGTTACAGATGAAAGTGAAAAGTTGCAAAGAGAAAGCTATCGCCTGAGGGTTAGACGCACTAAAATTTCGGTAATTGCACACGTGGGAATGTTTTTGATATTCAATGCAGGCTATTATTTCGCACTTGCATATGGTGCTTATAAAATCTCAAAGGGCGAGATAAATTTTGGTGAATTTACAGCTATACTCCAATTGGTTAATCAGATACAAGCACCATTTAAAGATATTTCGGGGCTTGTGCCTCAGTTTTTCTCGGTCATTGCCTCGGTGGAACGTCTGTTGGAGCTTGAAGATGTTTTGCTTGAGCAGGAATGTGAAAAAATTGAAGATGTCGCTTCAATATATGACAAAATGCAGGAAATTGTTTTTGAAAATGTTGCATTTTCCTATAATGAGGACTCTTTTGTGTCAGACATTAGTATGAAAATCAAAAAGGGAGAATGTGTGGTTATAGGAGGAGAATCGGGAGCTGGGAAAAGCACTGCAATAAAGCTTCTTTTGGGAATATTTGAGCCGAGTGATGGAAATATTTATATAAAAACAAGTTCGGAAAATATTTCAATAAACAAGGCAACACGCTCTTTATTTTCTTATGTTCCGCAAGGAAATCTTATTCTTTCAGGTACTATAAGGGAAAACATCTGCTTTGCAAAAGCTGATGCAAGCGAGGAAGATATTATTAAAAGCGCAAAAATTGCCCAGATATGGGATTTTATACAAACTCTTGAAGATGGACTTGATACCATAATAGGAGAAAAGGGCTTGGGACTCTCAGAGGGTCAGGCACAGAGAATATCTATTGCCAGAGCAATTTTATATGATGCACCGATTTTGCTTTTAGATGAATCTACATCTGCGCTGGATGGCGAAACTGAAAAGGCTTTGTTAAAAGCAATTCGTGAAATGACAGACAAAACCTGCATAATTATATCACATAAGCAGGCAGCTTTTGAAATGTGCGACCACGCTGAATATATAAAAAAAGCTGAAGCTTGAGAAATAAAAAACGTAATATAATAATTTTAAGGGAAGAAACGACTAATGAATAGTAGTTTCTTCCCTTTTGTTAATTTGGTAGGTTATCGGCTATTTCCATAATTCTGTTAAGACGATGATTAACTCCTGATTTGCCAATGGGGTTTTCTAAGCGTGTACCAAGCTCTTTAAGGCTTTCATCAGGGAAATTTATTCGCACATTTGCAATTTCTTTTAGAGTGTCGGGAAGAGCATCAATTCCAATTGTATTTTTGATTTTTTCTATTGCAACAAAATGCTTTCCATATGCCTTTACAACCTTGTCCATGTTGGCACTTTCGCAATTTAAGCGTCTGTTTACTGCATTTCTTATTTCCTTTTCTATGGAAATGTTGTATATCTCCATAGAGGCAAGTCCTGCTCCTATAAGACCGAGAAGCCCTGCGATGGTTTCATATCCCTTTATATACACAATAAAATGTGATTTTCGTTGTGTTTTTTTGGAAGCTATTCCTTCCTTTGCAAGAATAGCCAAAAGCTCGTCTGCATTTTTTTCACTGTGTGTATCAAATTCAAGGTGGTAGCTTTTTTGCGGGTCGGAGATTGAGCCACCGCCTATAAATGCACCCCTTATATAGGATTGCCTGCAACAAGCAAATGGCATAATTTCCTCGGAAAAATCCTCACTATTATCATTTAAGTGCAGTTTTTGTTCTAAAATATCAAGCTTGGTTTCGCCACTTATTTCAAAACGACAGCCTGCGAAATATTCCTTTTCCTCGGGAGTATAGCCTACACAGTCTGCCATCAGCTCATTTATACGCCTGCTGACCGCTTTGTGCTCGGTTATTATGCTTATTCTGTCAGATTTTATTAAAGAGGCAAATCTCATTATTCCATAAAGCTCTGCTGTTTTGCAAAATTCACATTCGGGTTTGAAAGAGGCGAGCTTATTTTTTATTTCGTAGGAGAAAGACATTTTAAAATCCTCCTTGTTTTTAAATTTTTTAAAGGAATGTAAAGATTATTTTTTACACTCCTTTTTCTATATCACGATAAATTATGTTGACCTTGTAATCATTTTCTTTTAAGGCTTTGCCTAAAAGTTTTGCTATAGTAACGCTTCTGTGCTTTCCGCCGGTACAGCCTATTGATATGCTTAAAGTGTTTTTTCCTTCCTCAATATATAAAGGGAGAAGAGAAAGAATCATATCCTTTAATTTTTCAAAAAAGTCTTTAGCCGGCTTAAAACTCATCACATAGTCACGGACCTCTTTGTTAAGCCCTGTTTTTTCCTTGAGATTGTCAATGTAAAAGGGGTTGGGGAAGCATCTTACGTCGAAAACCAGGTCAGAATCTAATGGAATACCATATTTAAAACCAAATGCAGATATGTTTACAACAATATTGTTGTCGTTTTCTTTGTCCTTATAAATTTCATTAAGTTTTGAATGGAGTTGCTGAGATGAAATATTTGATGTATCAATCACAAAATCTGCTGCAAGATAAAGCTTTTCCAATGCCTTTCTTTCACGTTTTATGCTATCTAAAAGTCCTTTTTTTCCTGAAAGGGGGTGGGTTCTTCTTGTTTCTTTGTATCTTTTAACAAGGGTTTCATCATCGGCATTCAAAAAAAGAAGTTTGCACTCGTAGCCGCTATCACGCAGCCATTTAATATTATCCAAAAGCTCATTTATAAGCTCGCCGAGTCGTATGTCAATAACAAAGGCAATTTTTTCATATTTACCATTCATGGAAACAAAAACCTCTGCAACCTGAGGAATAAGCATGGGAGGCATATTGTCTATGCAAAAAAATCCCTCGTCCTCCAAAAATCGTATTGCTTGGGTTTTTCCGGAGCCTGAAAGCCCTGTAATTATTGTAAACTGCGTCATAATGGCAACCCTTCCTTTGTAAAATATACACTACTTTTTGCCTATAAGCTTTATTTCAGGCTCAAGGCGTACACCAAATTTTTCTTCGACAGTTTTTATTATGTGATTAATTAAGTCAAGAACATCGCAGGCAGTAGCATTTTGAGTGTTCACAATAAAGCCTGCGTGTTTAGAAGAAACTTCGGCACCGCCGATTTTATATCCTTTCAGTCCTGCATTTTCAATTAAAGAGCCTGCAAAATATCCCTCGGGGCGCTTAAAGACGCTTCCTGCACTTGGGAGATTGACAGGTTGTTTTTCGTTTCTTTTTTGCGTGTATTCGTTTATTTTTGAAAGAATTTCGGACTTTTTGCCCGTATCAAATTCCATTTCAATTTCCAAAATAACGCAATTTCTTTTTGAGAACATACTTTTTCTGTAGCCGAAATCAAGCTCTTTGGAACAAGCAGTTTTTATTTCGCCATTCTCATCTATATAGGTAACCGAGGTGACAACATCCTTCATTTCAAAGCCATAAGCTCCTGCATTCATATAAATTGCACCGCCTAAAGTACCTGGAATTCCCGATGCACACTCAAAGCCTGTAAGCTCTGAGGAAAGCAAAATTTTAGAAAGCCTTGACAAAAGAATCCCTGCCCCTGCAACAACCTTTGTGCCGCTTATGTTGGCATAAGAAAAGCTTTCTGCAATATTTATAACAACTCCCTCTATACCCTTGTCACTTACCAAAAGATTTGAACCATTGCCAAGAACAAAGTAGGGGATATTTTTTTCCTTGCATAGTTTTATTGTATCTTCTATCTGCAGCTTAGTGTCGGGTGTTAAAAAGAAGTCTGCAGCCCCGCCTATTTTAAATGTTGTATGATATTTCATGGGTTCTGATTCTTTAACGTCGGGGCAGACTGATTTTAACATTTGGAGAATATCTTTTTCCATTTAAAAATTCCTTCCGATAAATTAAATAATCTTTCTTGGAGCAAGAGCTTTTTTAAGACTCTCTAAGTTTCTGTTGGCAATAAGCTCCTCGGGAAAGTCAATTTCCTCCAAAAGCTTTAAAGCCTCACTAAAGCACCCTACATTCTGACAAAAATGAGCATCGCTATTTACAACAACATAAACCCCAAGCCTTTTTGCCGAAAGTGCAATTTCCCTGCAGAGTTCTATATTGGGTTTTCTTATCTGGAAGGTGTTGTTGTTTATCTCAATAAACTTTCCAAGTTCTCCTGCTCTTTTTAAAACCTTCTCGATATCAAATTTGCATCTGGGATTTCCGATATGCCCCAATATATCTACATATTTATTTTCAAGAGCAGCCAAATATGCACTTGTATTATCAGGAGAATCTATATCACGATAGGTGGGAGTGTGGACACTTGCAATGACAATATCAAGTCTTGAAAGATTAAATTCATCAAGTCCCAAATTTCCCTCAAGGTCAAGAATGTCTGCCTCGCAACCCGATAAAATTCTCACACCATTAACCTCCTTGGGAAGCTGCCTTAAGCATTCAAAATGCCATGGGTGGGGAGAGTCGGGCATACTGGGAGAGTGGTCGGTTATAGCAATTGCCGAAAGACTTTTCTGATAAGCAACAGTTGCATTTTCCATTATTGTGCTATATGCGTGAGTACTTGCTATTGTATGACAATGCAGGTCTGTTTTTATTTGTATCATTTAAATTCTACTCCTTTGATTTTTGTCGCTTTTGATAAAATAATTAATGTTAAAAATTAAATCTTTCGGAACAAATCAAGCATTAATTAATATTATTCGGGAAGATGCATTTCCTTCATAAGACGATTGTTAAGCTCAACTGCAGCGTTGTAGCCCATTCTTTTCTGACGGTTGTTCATTGCTGCAACCTCAATGATAACTGCGAGGTTACGTCCTAATTTTACAGGAATTGTAAGACTTGAAACATTAATTCCCATAATATTTGTGTATTCATCTACCATGCCAAGTCGGTCGTATTGCTTTCCTTCCTCCCATGGTTCTAAATGAATTATGAGATCAATGCTTTCAGTATCCTTTACAGCGCCTATTCCGAAAATTTCCTTTACATCAATAATTCCTATACCTCTGAGTTCCACAAAGTGGCGTATGATAGCGGGGGAAGAACCCACAAGGGTTTTTGAAGAAACTCTTTTTATCTCAACTGCATCATCTGCCACAAGACGATGTCCTCTTTTTAAAAGCTCAATTGCCGCCTCGCTTTTTCCAACACCGCTTTCGCCTAAGATGAGTATGCCCTCACCATAAACCTCTACCAACACACCATGGCGGGTAATTCTTGGAGCAATCTGAACCTTTAGGTAGCTTATAAGTGAACTCATAAGACTTGAGGTGGATTCTTCGCTTCTTACCAGAGTGACATCATATTTTTCGGCTAAAATCATCATTTCAGGACAAATCTGAATACCCCTTGTGACTATAAGCAAAGGGATTTTCCTTGAAAAAAGCTTTTCTAAAAGCTCATAGCGTTTTTCGCCTGAAAATTGCTCAAGGTATGTAAATTCCACCTTTCCCATTATCTGAATACGATTGGAATCAAAATAATCATAAAAGCCTACAATCTGAAGGCCGGGTCTATTTAAGTCTGCACTTGATATAACCACGTTTGCAAGGTCGCTTGATTCGTAAAGACGCTCAAACTGAAATTCCTCCAGAATTGTTTTTAAAGGTATTGTGAATACATTGTCATTTGTCATATTAAAAATCCTTTCAAAATATATAGTATTTTTATCAATTTAAAATGTTAACAATATACCTATTTAATATTATACAATATTTAATGAAATATTTAAATA
>JAZURZ010000019.1:0-7128 GCA_045606465.1 Clostridia bacterium
CCCTTTCCATCCAGAGAAGGTTCGCAAAATATGTCTGAAAAATAGCCTTCCCATATATGTAGTGTTTCCATATTTTCAACAGTTACTGAAAACTCTACCTCTTCTTCTCCTTCAAAGCCCTCATAAAATTTGTAATTATCAATCTTTCCAATGTCCATTATCTAACCACTCCTTTTGTTTTTTGTGACTTTTTTGTATCCTTGAGTCATATTACTTTCTAAATACCCAAAGACTTTTTCTCATTTTCTAAAAATTTATTAAGATTTTCAATGAGTTTATGTTCATTCTCTTCTTGCGTATGTTCAGATGGAGTGTAGTTACTATCTTCAACGGGCATATAACCTATAAAAGAATTCATATCAAAAGGATATCCAAAATCTACAAAAACGTTTTCTGCATCTTTTAAAATCTCATGGGGGTCTTTATCATTCCTCACAATATCCGCATCCGGTGATAACAATATGGGGCTTTTCAATATTGCCAACTTCAAAAAATCTCCAGCACTCTTCATCTTCATTTGTATCAATAAATACTTCGATACAAAAATCGTTTGATAAAACTATTTTTAAATCTCCAATTTCACTTATAATTATATCTTGCACCAACAAATCAATATCACAGAAAAACTTCTTTTGTTCATCAAACTTATTATTTCCCTCCACATCCCATTCAAAATTATCTTCATCGAAATCATCTTTTTGCATTTGTGAATTAGGTCTAAACATATCATCCTTTGATAATACAATCTTTCCTTGATGCGTTATTCGAAAAAAGCCACCAATATGAACTGCATATTTTGAAGCGACGATTTCTCGTAAATCCAATTTACCGCTTTTTGTTTTATAAGCAACTTTGGCCTTTACATTTTCGCCAAATCCAAGACCAGCCATAGAACCTCCCCTCGATATTTGACGAAATCGTTCTCCTTTCAAATTCGATATTGCCATAATTATTTTATTAATTTCTCTTTTATTCATAATTATTCCCTTTCTATTTATTAAACCATTCTTTAGCATTTTCTAATATTTCCTGATAACCCCCAATTTTGCCCGTGGATTAAATCATGTAGCTCCCTTCGCTGTTTTGGGGACAATTTTAATTTCTTACTAACACTATCTGCCTGTTTGTTTTGCACCCTATTATTTCGTGGTGTCCCCTTTTTTTGCTTGTTAATAATATTTTTAGATTTTTTGACTGTTTTACGGACATCACTTGATTTATCTATCGTTTTCGCAAGATCAATTCCATTATCAGCCATTTTTACAAGCTTTGCAACATCTGCAACCTCTCCCACAACTGGTATAGCTCCGAACAAATCAAGTCCAGCTGCAAGGTAATCTTCTCTTGCTAAATCGGCTGGTATTGCTGCTAAATCAACTAACGGTATCAATTACTGGTATTAAAGAGGCTATGGTAAGAAAATCGCTTATTGAATCTAATACGCTGCCGCCATTTGCACCTTTTGTTTTTCCAAAATTTCCTCTTGCACTTCCTCCCATTAAGCAGTCACCTGCGCATCAAGATTTTGAAGGCAGGTGACTAAAACTTTGGTGCAATTAAATTACTCTGACCATTATTTCTCCACAATTATTTTTTTGTGCCTCGTTTAACCAAGAACAAATAAGTTCATAAACTTCTCTTGTTTCTTTGTAATCAAACTTTCTATTTTCATAGCTTTTCAAATCATCTATATACTCTTGTAAGTCTGTTATAACAGCTTCTCCATAATTATCAAAAGCGCCTTCACACTGATTGTAATCCCGAGTAAACCCATGCCATCCCTTTCCATCCAGAGAAGGTTCGCAAAATATGTCTGAAAAATAGCCTTCCCATATATGTAGTGTTTCCATATTTTCAACAGTTACTGAAAACTCTACCTCTTCTTCTCCTTCAAAGCCTTCATAAAATTTGTAATTATCAATCTTTCCAATGTCCATTATCTAACCACTCCTTTTGTTTTTTTGTTGCGGCACCTCTTTTTTGTGCTTTTATCGCTTCTCTCCAATCATCCTTTGAAATCCACTTATTCTTTCCAACCAACACTTCTTCTTTTGGTTTACAAAAATTCTTTCCATATCCAACACCTGGAATCCTTCGTTCAACAACCCAAGATGTCCCTTGATTTTTAGGCGCATTAGGTGTTCGTGTGTGCTAGCGACTTGTATATTTGTAATCTCTTGATTCCCATGTATATTTAATTTGAGAAGGAGAACCTGTTTCATCATCCTCTTGCCAAGAAGTTTCTTCATCATGTAGTTCTTTGATTTCAGGTAATAGTTCAATTAATTTTAAATTTAATTCTTTACTGATCATTTCGCTTATTAAAAAGACCTATCTATTACTTTCATTTCGTGAATAATATCTTTCAACATCTTACCTTCAATTTCGTATTTAAGAGCTTCTTCGGCAGATGAATATGTTTTTTCACTTTCTGAATTATAAAATTCAATCAAACTAATACCCTCGTCTGTGTGAGTGATAGAATATTTTTTTTCGTTGTATAAAAATTCCACTTCACATCCCCTATTCAAGCAATCTACTAAATCACGATCATCATAAAAATTATTGTCATATTTCATAATTAAAAATCCTTTCATTATTTTTTCTCAAATATAGGATTTCCATCTTTATCCCAATGAATAATATGTTCGTGTGGATTTGTATGGTTTTTGGTATTACCATGGTCTGTATGATGTATTTCTCTTGTGGCTCGTCCATCAGAACCTATGTGCGTTTCTTTGTATCCACTCCTTTTTATTTGACCTGGTTTGCCATAAAGATGACCATCCTTATTCGACTTACTTCTTTTAAAACTACCTTTTGTTCTTCCAAAATTTCCTCTTGCACTTCCTCCCATTAAGCAGTCACCTGCTTCCTGGATTTTGAAAACTCACTTTCAAAGGGAATGATATTTATCCCTGCATCCTTATATGGCTTAAAGATGTCATCAGGTGCTGCGCCATATACGATAATTGTTTTTGGAGAAAGCCTTTTAATAAGCTCTTTTAAACCCTTTTTAAAATATTCTTTGTCCTCTTTTGATTTAATGCAGCCATGGGTTCCCACAGAAACAGTTTTATTTTTTTGGGCCCCATCAAAGCAAAACAAATATGTTCTTTGGTCATTCCATCGTATATTTGGAATAATTTCAATGCCATTATCAAAAAGCCAAAACGCCAATGCTCTTGATCGATATGTATTCCACATTTGCATACATAATGGCATATTGCGATACAAGCTGAAGTCGGGCGAAATTACGCCTTTGAATTTTTTTAATTTTTCAAGATACCTTTTTGGATTATTCCAAAAACATTCAAACTTAACATCGTGTTCATAAAAGACAACCCAGTAATCGAAATCCTTCCATGTTTTTGACATTGCTTTTGAAAATGGAATAACTTTTTGAGGGATTAAGTCACTTGTTTTAATTTTGGGTAACTCAAAAAAACCATCATAGTCAGCGTTTTCAACCAAAAAAGCATGAAAGATGTCGTAAGCTTTATTAAATTGTTCATTTGTCATTGTAGTATTTTACCTCCATAAATAAAAATTTTAAAATATCTTGATTTTTATTTATAGATATGCTAAAATACTTGTTGGAGAGTGCTTTTAGCATATCTACAGAATATGCATATAGAAATCTACGCCAATAGATTTTTATATGCTTTTCTTTTTACATTCAATAGGCATCATCCTTTCATTTCGAACTTTTGTTCGTATTATATCATATTTTTCAGATTTTGTCAAGCAATTTTAAGTAGATACATCAAATTTTTTTAAATCTCTTGACAAAATTACAATTTGGTGGCATAATATTATAAAGACTATGAAAAAGACAGTAACCCGCACAAGTGTGCAAAAAGAGAGAGAATGTCGTGGCTGTAAGCATTCTTTTGTGCAGTGAGGGCGAATACCACTTTGGAGTTGCGTGCTGAAAAAGTTTTTAGTAAGCATTGCCGCTATTCCCTTGCGTTAAAGGTTTTTAGAGTGATGATTTTTTTTAAAAATCATAATCAGGGTGGAACCGTGCTTTTTTTAAAATTTTAAGCACCCCTGAAAACGTTTCTTGCGTTTTCGAGGGTGTTTTTTTATTACATCCTCTAAAAAAATCATACAAAAAAGGAGAAAAAATATGAGTGAATTTAACGAATTACAAACCCTTCGCCATTCGGCGTCACACGTTCTTGCGCAAGCTGTAAAACGTCTTTATCCTGACACAAAGCTGGCTATCGGTCCTGCTATTGACACAGGCTTTTATTATGATTTTGACACCGAGCACACCTTTACTCCCGACGACCTTGAGGCACTTGAGGCAGAAATGAAAAAAATTGCCAAGGAGAATTTAAAAATTGAGCGTTTTGAGCTTTCCAGAGCCGAGGCTTTAGAGCTTATGAAGGACGAGCCATATAAGCTTGAATTAATAAATGAACTTCCCGAGGGTGAGGTCATTTCCTTTTATAAGCAGGGCGATTTTGTTGACCTGTGCGCAGGTCCACACATTGCTTACACAAGCAAGGTAAAGGCATTTAAGCTTTTGAGCGCTACAGGTGCTTATTGGAGAGGAAACGAAAAAAACAAAATGCTGCAGAGAATTTATGGTACTGCATTTTCAAATAAGACGGAATTAGAGGAGCATCTTGCTCAGCTTGAAGAGGCAAAAAAGCGTGACCACAACAAATTAGGACGTGAATTAGAACTTTTTACCACCTCTGATTTAATAGGTCAAGGTCTTCCCATTCTTCTTCCCAAGGGTGCACGCATAATTCAGCTTTTGCAAAGATTTGTTGAAGACGAAGAACAAAAAAGAGGCTGGCAGCTTACAAAAACTCCACTTATGGCAAAAAGCGACCTCTATAAGCTTTCGGGGCATTGGGACCACTATCAAGACGGAATGTTTGTTTTAGGTGACGAAGAAAAAGACAAAGAGGTTTTTGCTCTCCGCCCCATGACTTGTCCTTTCCAATATCAGGCATTTTTAAACCGCGGACGTTCCTATCGTGATTTGCCTATGCGCCTAAATGAAACCTCAACCCTTTTCAGAAATGAAGCATCGGGCGAAATGCATGGTCTTATAAGAGTTCGCCAATTTACCATCTCAGAGGGACACTTAATGTGTACTCCCGAACAGCTTGAGGATGAATTTAAGGGTTGTCTTGAGCTTGCAATTTACATGCTCAAAACCTTAGGCCTTTATGAAGATGTTTCCTACAGATTTTCAAAATGGGATCCTGATGACCGAGAAAAATATATTGGAACCGAGGAACAATGGAACGAGGCTCAGGGCATGATGGAAAAGATTTTAAATCATCTTGAAATTCCTTATAAAGAAGGAATTGGCGAGGCTGCTTTCTACGGTCCCAAGCTTGACATTCAGATAAAAAATGTTCATGGTAAGGAAGACACTCTTATCACCATTCAGATTGACCAGATGCTTGCCGAAAAATTTGGAATGGAATATGTTGACCGTGACGGAAGCAAGAAAAATCCTTATATTATTCACAGAACATCAATCGGTTGCTATGAAAGGACTCTTGCTCTGCTCATTGAAAAATATGCAGGTGCATTTCCTGTCTGGCTTGCTCCTGTTCAGGTTAAGCTTCTTCCCATTGCCGACCGCCATCTTGATTATATTTATGAGGTTAAGCAAAAATTGGAAAAGGCAGGAATTTTGCGTGTTGAAGTAGATGACCGCTCAGAAAAAATTGGCTACAAAATCCGCGAAGCTCAGCTTTCAAAGGTTCCTTATATGCTTATCGTCGGCGACAAGGACATTGAAAACAACGCTGTTGCAGTTCGTTCCGGCAAGGAGGGCGACCTCGGCGCTATGAGCGTAGATGCTTTTGTTGAAAAAATTCTTCATGAAGTAGAAACCAAGAAAATATAAAGGAGAAATGAACTAATGAAGAAAATTTTAGTAGTAGTTATGGCACTTTCTATGATGCTGGCGGTAATTCCTATGTCATATGCCTATGAAACAATGGAATTTGACGGCTATGACGAAGGATTTCCACAGTTGAGAGTTACAAACGTTATCGGTAAGGACGAATTTACAAGTCGTCCTGATCAATATGGATATGAAAAGCAAGGGTATTTATGTCAGGCGCCTGTAACTGTTGAACTTGCGGCAGATGAGTTGTTCCTGTTTGAGGGCAGACAGTGCATTCCTGTAGGTGATATTCTTTATGTGAGTACAAAACTGTTACCTATTGAGGGATATGTGGAAATGGGAGAATATAACGAGGAAACAGGAGAAGTTACATGGAGTAATGTTCCATATACTGAAGATCTTGCTTATGAACATGGTGGTTTTGTAAAGGGATCAAAGATAACAATAACAAAACCTGGCATATACTGGGTCTGCACACGCTATGGCGCAATAGCAGGAGAAACGAGCGTTTTTCTTAATATAAAGGGTGACGCAAATCCAAATGTCTCAAAGGTGTATGTTGATGGCAAGGAAATGGAGTTTGATGCTTACAATATAGCTGACAACAACTATTTCAAAATTCGTGATATTGCAATGGCTATAAATGGTAGCGAAAAGCAGTACAATGTAATTTGGGACAATGAAAAGAGGGCTATAAATCTTATTAAGAACACTCCTTACACAGTTGTAGGTGGCGAGCTTTCAAAGGGTGCCGCCGATGTAATGCCTACTCAGGCAAACACTTCTCATACATTTTTAGATGGTGAGCTTTTTGGCTTTACTTCATATACAATAGGAGATAACAACTATTATATGTTAAGAGATTTGGGTGAAGTATTTGATTTTGCAGTAGAGTGGGATGCTGATACAAACAGTATTCATATTGATACTACAAAGTCCTATAACAAGCCCGAATAAATGTGATTGATTTAGCAAACGATTTTGAACATCTGAATGGGTAGAGTTTCAAACTCTGCCCATTTTCTTTATGTAAAAATCAATTTCTGTACGAAATCTTAACAAAAAAATAAAGTTATAGAATATAAAGTTAATTATTGACTATTTTAAAAATATGTGATATATTATATTCTCAATATTGTACTATTAAGATAAATTTGTATTTTTCGTCCACCCCAAAGGGTCCCTGTAGCAAAATGATTTCATTTTGCTACAGGACCCTTATTTTTTATTTTTTTCTTATT
>JAZURZ010000020.1:0-6550 GCA_045606465.1 Clostridia bacterium
AATAATTATATAATTATTGCATTTTTTTGTATAAATCTATATAATAAATATATAAAGAATAACAGGTCAGAAAAAAAGTTACACTAAATTAAATTTAAAAATGCCTTGCTTTGCCCACCTGCAAGGAATTTTTGAGTGTGATTTTAAAAAATTTGTGGGCAGAAAGGTTATGGAAAATATTATGAATATATGTATTTACGGAGCTGCAAGCGCTGATATAGACCAAAAATATATAAAAAAAGGCGAGGAACTAAGTGAGGTTTTGGCAAGCCACGGCCATAATCTTGTTTTCGGTGGCGGTGCAAATGGCATGATGGGAGCTGCTGCAAGGGGCTTTTATCGCAAGGGTGCAAAAATCACGGGAGTTGTTCCTACTTTTTTCAACGTAGATGGAATTTTGTTTGAGCATTGTGACAAACTCATCCGCACCGAAACTATGCGCCAGAGAAAACAAAATATGGAGGATTTGGCAGATGCTTTTATAATCACTCCCGGCGGAATAGGAACCTTTGAGGAATTTTTTGAGATACTCACCCTAAAGCAGCTTGGGCGACATGAAAAACCCATTGTTATTTTTGATATAGACAATTATTACGACGGAATAATTGAGCTTATCAATCAGGCAATCAAGAAAAATTTTATGACAGAAAAAAGCCGTTCTCTTTTTTATGTTACTGAACATATTGACGAGGTTTGCAATTATCTTGACAACTACAGTCCGGAAAACTTCAATATCTTAGAATATAGAAAAATAAAAGAAAATTAATTTTTTAAAAGATAAACTGTTGTGTTTAATTTCTTAACATTAATAGTTTGTCTTTTTCTTTATGGTAAATCTTTTGTAAACAAATTATTAAATTCTTGAATTGCTTTGGCTTTTGTGCTATACTATTTTTAAAATAACTTTATAACAACACAAGAAAGGCTATGTTATTATGAATGATTTTAGAATGAAATTAATGCAGTTTATGTCGGGAAGGTATGGAAACGACCAGCTTAACAAATTTATATTTGCTCTTATTATTGCCTGCTTTGTTTTGTCCCTTTTTGGAGTCAGAGTCGCATCAAAAATATCTCTTGCTCTGGTTATTATATACACTTACAGGGCTTTTTCAAAAAATTATAACCAGCGCTATCATGAAAATCAGATTTATTTAAAACACTCCGAAAAAATAAGATGGAAATATAAAAATTTCAAAAATGAGCTTTCCTACCGAAAGACACATAAAATATTCAAATGCAGTAAATGCCATAAGAAATTAAGTGTTCCCAAAGGCAAGGGAAAAATAGAGGTTGCCTGTCCCTGTGGAAATAAAATAATTACAAAAACCTGATAATTAAAAATTAAGCAGAAATTTTTTATAATTTAAAAAAGCTTTCAAAAACAAGTGAAAATTTTGTTTTTGAAAGCTTTTATTTTTTAACCGTTTGTGATATTCCCGTCACCGCTAACAGGTATCTCCTCACCAAGATAAGTGGGCTCCGGCTTTATAATGCAGGTTAAAAAATCCTTGAATCTTGCAAGCATTTCACGCATTTCGTTATATTTTTCTCCCACATATCTTCTTTTAGAAGCACTTACTCCAACTGCATCTATTTCCATTTTTTCAGCTATATATAATGCTCTATAAATATGAAATTTTTGTGTTACCACCACTGCACTGTCTACACAAAAAATTTCTTTAGCCCGATACATGCTCTCATAGGTAGAAAAGCCTGCATGGTCCATGAAAATATCCTCAGCAGGTACTCCCCTTTCCACAGCATAGCTTTTCATAACATTTACCTCGTCATAGTTTGTTCTGCCATGGTCGCCGCTCATTAAAATCTTAGGTGCTGCACCTGCTTTGTAAAGTTCAATTCCCTCATTCAATCTGTCCTCAAGCATATGAGAAGGTGTTTTGTCTTTTCTTATTCCACAGCCCAAAACAATTATACAATCGGCATTTTTTTCAACCGTGTCTTCTATTCTTACAACATTCCTTGACGAAACATCTACAACATATGAATTTATTGCATAAATAGAAATACAAACTATTATTCCAAAAATCAAAGCTATGCCAAATAAAAGTTTAAGCAGCTTTTTCAATTTCACTTCCTCCCTTTTTAATCAAGTAAGTAATTTAAAAATCAAAACAATGTAACCTGATCTGACTCAGGCAGGTCATCAAGACAATGATTTTTTAACAAAAGCTCTATGTTGGTTTTGGTTATTCCTGTACGCCTGCGCAGATCTTCAATTGTTTTAAACTCTCCCTTTTCTCTTTCCTCCATTATGCTTCTTGCGGCATTTTCTCCCATGCCTGAAAGCGCATTAAGAGGAGGTCTTATTCCCTCGGGAGTGCTTAAGAAATTAACTGCATGGGACTTGTATAAATCAATCGGCACAAAGCCTATTCCCCTGGCATACATTTCTATACATATCTCTAAAATAGGAATTACATTTTCTTCTTTTGGGGATATTGTGTTGTTCTTTTTCTTTTCCAAAAGCTCGTTCATTGCCCTTCGTGCAACCTCGTCGCCATTTGCCATTATCTCGGCATCAAAATCGTCAGCACGCACCGAAAAATATGCAATATAAAAAGCCTCGGGATAGTGTACCTTGCAATATGCAATTCTAAATGCCATGGTTACATACGCAACTGCATGGGCTTTGGGGAACATATACTTTATCTTTTTGCAGGACTCAATGTACCAATCAGGAACATTTGCGTTTTTCATTGCATCTTCGTCTTCAGGCTTTAGACCTTTGCCCTTTCTTACACTCTCCATTATCTTAAAAGCGTGTCCTGCCTCTACCCCCATATGTATAAGATAAAGCATAATATCATCACGGGTACAAATTGCCTCTGAAAGGGTAGTTATGCCCTCCTTTATGTAATATTGGGCATTGTTTAGCCAAACATCGGTGCCATGTGAAAGTCCTGAAATTCTCACAAGCTCAGCAAAAGTTGTAGGCTCTGTATCTACAAGCATCTGACGCACAAATTTTGTTCCAAACTCAGGCACACCATAGGTTCCCACAGGAGTTCCTATATCCTTTTTTAGTTTAAGCGCCTTGGTTGATGTAAAAAGACTCATGGTTTCCTCATCATCAAGGGGAATACTCTGTGGGTCTATGCCTGTCAAGTCCTGAAGCATTTTTATAACCGTCGGGTCGTCATGTCCCAGCTCATCTAATTTCAATAAGTTCTGGTCTATGGAATGATAATCAAAATGTGTTGTTATAATATCCGAATCAGGGTCATCTGCAGGATGCTGAACAGGGCAAAACTCGTGAATGTTATTTTTGTGAGGAACTACAATAATCCCCCCCGGATGTTGACCGCTCGTTCTTTTCACTCCAACGCAACCCGCCGCAAGGCGTTTCATTTCGGCATTTCTTATGATTTTGCCTTTTTCCTCTGCATATTTTTTGACATATCCATAAGCTGTCTTTTCAGCCACAGTTCCTATTGTCCCCGCTCTGTAAACATAGCCTTCGCCAAAATAGGACTCGGTGTATTTATGAATTATCGGCTGATAATCTCCCGAAAAATTAAGGTCTATATCTGGCTCCTTGTCACCTTTAAAGCCAAGAAAGGTTTCAAATGGGATATCATGTCCGTCTTTTTTATAAAGTGCACCGCAAACAGGACAATTTTTGTCAGGAAGGTCACAGCCTGAAATTCCCGTCTTATCAGTTATAAATTCAGAATTTTTACAATTCGGACAGATATAATGCGGAGGCAGAGAATTTACCTCGGTTATATCAGATAAAAAAGCAACAAACGATGATCCTACCGAGCCTCTTGAACCCACAAGATAACCATCCTGCAAGGATTTTCTCACCAGCTCCTGAGCAATTCTATACATAACCGAAAAGCCATATGTGGTTATAGAATAAAGCTCTTTATCAAGTCTTTTTTGCACAATTTCAGGCAATGGGTCGCCATAAATTGCTTTTGCCTTGTTAGTGGAATCGTTTATTATTCCCTCCTCGGCACCCTCAATTTCAGGAGGACATTTTTCAGTAGGAATAGGACGTACTGCCTCTATTTTTTCTGCAATCAGATTGGTGTTTTCCACCACCACCTCATATGCCTTTTCTTCTCCCAGATATGCAAATTCCTCCAGCATCTCTTCGGTAGTCCGAAAATACAAAGGTGCCTGGTCCTCTGCGTCCTTAAATCCCTTATAGTGCATCAATATTTTTCGATAATTTGCCCCCTCGGGATCAAGAAAATGCACATCACAGGTAGCACATACCGGTTTTCCTAATTCCTCACCCAAATCCACAATTTGTCTATTGAGATTTCTTAAATCCTCGTCGGTGTTGACATCAGGAAATTCCTCGTCATTTTTCATATAAGCATTGTTTTGTATCGGCTGAATTTCCAGATAATCATAAAATTGGGCTATTTTCTTAATTTCATCATGCGGCTTTTTCTCCACCACTGCACGAAAAAGTTCGCCTGCCTCACAAGCAGAACCAACAATTACTCCCTCACGCTTTTTCTCAAGTAAGCTTTTGGGAATACGCGGTGTGCGGAAAAAATACTCAAGGTGCGAATCACTTACCATTTCATATATATTTCTTATTCCCTGCTTGTTCTTTGCAAGCAAAATTATGTGATGTGCCTTGTTTCTTTTACAAGCCGCCGCCATGTCATAACAGTCATTGAGCTTTTTTAATCTAGTTTGTCCTCTATTTAAAAGCTCCTCTGTCATCTTCATAAATATATCAGCAGTTGCCCTTGCATCATCTACTGCACGATGATGATTTTTAAGAACTACCTTCAAATGCTTTGACAGGGTATTTAACTTGTGGTTAGCAATTTCAGGGTAAAGACAGCGGGCAAGCTGCAACGTGTCAAGCCAGGAAAAATCAAAGCTCATTCCGCATTTTTTTGCCGCCGCCATAATAAATCCCACGTCAAATTTTGCATTGTGTGCAACTAGTACAGAACCCTTGCAAAACTCAAAAAACTCACCCAATATTTCATCAATTTCAGGGGCGTTTGCCACCATTTCGTCAGTTATTCCCGTAAGCTCAACAATTTTCTCGGGAATAGGCTCTTTGGGATTTACAAGGCTTGACCAGGTTTTAGTAACCTTTCCATTTTCAACCTTTACTGCACCAATTTCAGTAATGTTATTTTTTTCATTTGAAAGTCCTGTCGTTTCTATATCAAAAACCACAAATGAGTCCTCAATGGTCTGCTCCTTTATGTCATAGCATATTTTTGCGCTGTCATCTATTAAGTACCCTTCCACGCCATACAAAACCTTAATTTTTGCATGGTTGTCTGACGCTTTCATTGCATCAGGATAAGACTGCACAACCCCATGGTCGGTAATTGCAATGGCACTATGCCCCCACAAAACTGCACGATTTATAAGATCTTTTGTTGAGGATACAGCGTCCATTGCCGACATCTGGGTGTGCATATGAAGCTCCACACGCTTTTTTTCAGCATAATCCATGCGCATCTCGGCAGGCAGTGACAAGGCAATTGCATTTGCCGAAACAATAACCTCTCTTGCGTAATTATTGTATTCTGCCTTACCTCTGACAGTAATTTGCTCACCCTTTTTCAATGATTTTTTTAATTCATTATAAGCAGTGTCGTCCTTTTCATTTTTATTTATAAAAAGCTGAACTGTCACCGAATCCTTGTAATCAGTGACATCTATCACAAAGAGATGGTATTCCTTTTCATTTTTCTTGCTTTTTATGTCCTTGGTTTCTACTCCGAAAATTTCTCCCGAAAAGCATACCCTTCCCGAATTTTCACCTATTGCAGATATTGGAATAAGAGTGTCCCTGATAGTGCTTCCATAAATCATTTCGGTTATTTGCGCTTTTCCCAAATCACGCACAATATTAGAATTGTTTGTTCTTTTAAAATCCCTTTTAACTAAAATTTGTTCATTTTCCGAAAAATCCTGTTGCTGATTATGTATATTTTCAAACTCCTGAGGAGTTTTTACTATTACTCCATTCAAATGATAATGATTTTTTAATGCCTCTTCAAGCTGCTCCAATTCATTATCCTCAGCATCATGATCAAGCAAAACTTCCATTCTGCGACGGCTTTTTGATATTTTTATTTTTGAAATTCCAACATCTGAAAAATTTCCGCTTTTTATACCTTGAAAAACAACATCTATTTTAGGTCGCATAGTATCCTCCTTTCTTTTTTAAAATTTTTTCACAAATTATATTATCAAATAGTCAGATTTCCAACATCGTCATATGTGTATGTAGCTATTTTATCATCAAATGTATTTTTAGTCAAGCGATTCAAAACATCATACTCATAGGTCATTGCCTCTAAAAGGGTGTCATTTTCTTTTAATTCTGTGCTTATGAGGTTGGAATTTACATCATAACCATAATCTATTGTATAGCCTATGTCCTTTATTTCGTCATTTTCTTTATTTTCATTTGTTTGGTTTATTAATCTTCCGAACTCATCATAGGTATAGGTTATTACATCAAGATATTCATTATCTTCATTTAATTTTTTTACACTCGTAAGCTGACCTATGCTATTATATTCATAGC
>JAZURZ010000021.1:0-4132 GCA_045606465.1 Clostridia bacterium
CACCAGAATCTGTAAGAATCAAATGACTACGACTTTGGAAGTTATGGAAATCTAACACGTCTAATGGCTCAATAATACGAATCCTTTCATCTCCGCCTAAAATAGCATCCGCTGTTTCACGAACTACAGGATTCATATGAATTGGATAAATTGCCTTAACATCCATGTGTTCGTCCATTACCCTGCGTATAGCCCTGAACATATTATGCATAGGCTCTCCTAAGTTTTCCCTGCGATGTGCAGTAATCATAATAAGACGACTATTCTTCGCCCAATCAAGCTCAGGGTGTGTATAGTCTTTTCTTACTGTGGTTTTCAGAGCGTCAATTGCAGTATTTCCTGTAATGTAAATGCTTTTTTCGTCCTTACCTTCACGAATAAGATTTTCCTTTGAAAGCTTAGTCGGGGCAAAGTTATATTTGGAAATTATAGATACCGCCTGACGATTGAATTCCTCAGGATAGGGACTATAAATATTATATGTTCTAAGTCCCGCCTCAACGTGTCCAACAGGAATTTGCAAATAAAAGCACGCAAGAGCAGTGACAAATGTTGTAGAGGTGTCACCATGAACCAAAACCACATCAGGCTTTGCCTCTTCAAGCACTTCCTTGATTTTGTTTAAAATATTTGTTGTAATATCAAACAAGGTCTGCTTGTCCTTCATAATGGAAAGGTCATAATCTGGCACAACCTTGAATACATCAAGCACCTGATCAAGCATCTGACGATGCTGACCTGTCACACATACCAACGTCTTTATATTTTCTCTTGATTTGAGTTCATTAACCAAAGGACACATTTTAATCGCCTCGGGGCGTGTGCCAAAAACAAGCATTACAGTTTTCATATTAGTTAAAAATCCTTTCAAAGTTAATACTTATGTTTCGTATTAAAGTCTATATGTACCAGGAAGATCGCAGCATTTGCGTGTATCAAAAACAATTTTTCCTTTAAGCTTGTCTATATTTTCTTTAATTTCATTATGATTAACCATAATTACAACAAGATCTGTGTCTGCAAGAAATTTATCCAAGTCATGATACTGATTGGGAACAATATCTGAAGTAATAAAAGGATCATATGTCTTTAATGGTGCAGCAAGATGTCTTGCCTGGCTCTCAAGAAGTTGCAATGTTGGCGATTCACGACAGTCATCTACATTTTCTTTATAAGAAAGTCCATAAAGTCCGACTCTTGAAAAATCGGTAATGTTATTTTCCTTCATGATTTCATAAATTCTATTAAGAACAAAGTCAGGCATACTGTCATTTGTTCTCATGGACTCATCAATAACCTTTGCAAGGCTTGGATAATCACCAACCAAAAACCATGGGTCAACCGAAATACAATGACCTCCAACACCAGGACCCGGCTGGAGTATGTTTACTCTGGGATGCATATTGCAAATTTTGATGATTTCATAAACGTCCATATTATCATGGCGGCAAATTTTTGCAAGCTCATTTGCAAAAGCAATATTTACCGCGCGGAAAGTGTTTTCAACCACCTTTGTCATTTCCGCAGTTCTGATGTCAGTAACAACTATGTCTCCCTGACAGAAGCTGGCATATAAGTTTTTAATTTTTTCTCCTATTTTGGCATCGTCTGCACCTATTGTACGATTGTTATGTAACAATTCATATACCATATTTCCGGGAATAATACGCTCCGGTGCATGCACCAAATGAATATCTTCACCAATTTTGAAGCCATTTTCTTCAATTACCGGACGAACGTATTTATCAATAGTTCCTGGTGAAACTGTAGATTCAACTACCACAACAGCTCCCTTTGGGCACACTTCCATAATTGTTTTAACTGCTGAGACAACGTAACACGCATCAACTTTTTTGCTGAAATTATCATAAGGAGTCGGAACTGAAACAATATATGTATCTGTCACCTGATACTCGGTTGTAAATTTAATTCCTCCCTTTATTGCATCCGCAAAAAGCTCATCAAGTCCATCCTCTTTAAATGTTGTTTTTCCTGCATTAAGTGTGGCTACAAGGTCTTTGTTATAGTCTGTACCCACAACCTCAACGCCATGAGATGCCATCATCAATGCAGTAGGAAGTCCTATATAGCCCAATCCGATTACGTTAATCATTTTCAATTACCTCTCTTTTTTATTTGTATATTTTTTTCTTTTGCATGCATGAACAAAAGCCATTACCGTTTATACGATAACAGCAATGGGATTTTACACGGATGCAAAAATATCTATTATGTTTATTATATCATGCTTTATATATTACGTCAAGTTTTTAAGCTTATTTTTATACTTTACAACCAAAAATAGCACTTATAAGTTAAAATGATTGGTGTTTTTGATTTGTATATATTTACAAAACATTCTATTTGTGATAAAATATACGAAAATAAGGTTTTTAAGGAGTGCAAAAAAATGAATATACTTCACATGAAATACGCTATTGAGGTGGCACGGGTAGGCTCTCTTAACAAAGCGTCTGAAACACTTTTGATTGCACAACCAAATATCAGCCGTTCAATAAAGGAACTTGAGGCAGACCTTGGTATAACAATTTTTGATCGTTCTGCTAAAGGTATGTTTCTCACTCCCGAAGGCGAAGAATTTATAAACTATGCCAAGGGAATTTTAAAGCAAATAGAGCACGTTGAAAAGCTATATAAAGACGGTGCCATTAAAAAGCAGAGATTTTCAATTTCTGTGCCCAGAGCCTGCTATATTTCAGAGGCTTTTGCGCAATTTTCAAAAAAAATAGGCAGAAAATCTTCTGAAATTTTTTATAAGGAAACCAATTCCCAACGTGCAATTAATAACCTTATAAATCACGATTACAAGCTCGGAATTATTCGCTATGCAAAAAATTATGATAAGTATTTTAAAGCAATGCTTGACGAAAAAGGCTTTTACTATGAACTCGTTACCGAATTTTCCTATCGTTTAATTATGAGCAGAGATAATCCCCTTTCAAAAAAAGAAAATATCACCTTTGAGGATTTGGCAGATTGTATTGAAATAGCACATGCAGACCCATATGTTCCCTCCCTTCCCCTTTCCAAGGTTACCAAGGAGGAGCTGCCTGACAACATTGACCGCCGAATTTTCATTTTTGAAAGGGCAAGTCAATTTGAATTACTTTCCGAAAACCCACAAACCTTTATGTGGGTATCCCCAACACCGCAGAAGCTTCTTGATCGCTACAATTTAATTCAAAAAGAATGTCCCGACAATCAAAAAATTTATCAGGACGTTCTGATTTATTCAAAAGACTACAAGCTCACTGAGCTTGATAATGAATTTATTGCTGAGCTTAATTTGTCCAAAGAAAAATATCTTTGAAATGACTAAATTAAGGTATATCGGTAAATATAATACTGTTAGAACATTTTAATAATTGTTTTTTAAATTTTTGTGTGTTAAAATATTAACGAAGTCAAAAATTGACTTCATCCGTATACATTTTGAGGAGGAGATAGTGTGAAAAACAAAACATATGAAATAATTGACAATGTCAAAAAGCTTGAAGATGCAATATTGCGCACAAAAAAGGCTCAGGAAATTTTTGCGACCTATTCTCAGGAAGAGGTTGATAAAATATTTCTTGCTGCGGCATCTGCTGCTAATAAAGCAAGAATTCCATTAGCAAAAATGGCAGTTGAAGAAACAGGCATGGGTGTGGTTGAAGATAAGGTTATCAAAAACAACTATGCTTCAGAATATATATACAATGCTTACAAGAACACAAAAACTTGCGGAGTTGTTGAGGAAGACAAGGCTTTTGGAATTAAGAAAATTGCCGAACCTATCGGAGTTGTTGCGGCGGTTATTCCCACAACAAACCCCACATCTACTGCAATTTTTAAGTGTCTTTTGGCTTTGAAAACAAGAAATGCAATCATAATTTCTCCCCATCCGAGAGCAAAAAATTGCACAATTGCAGCTGCAAAGCTTGTTTTGGAAGCAGCAGTTAAAGCAGGTGCTCCTGAAGACATTATTGATTGGATTGATGTTCCAAGTCTTGATATGTCAAACACTCTTATGAAGGAAGCAGATATTATCTTAGCTACTGGCGGTCCGGGAATGGTTAAAGCGGCTTATTCAAGCGGAAAGCCCGCTTTGGGCGTCGGTGCTGGAAACACC
>JAZURZ010000022.1:0-7625 GCA_045606465.1 Clostridia bacterium
TGGTAGGGTACCTTTATCTTGCTAAAAAAGAGGAAAGACTAAAAGAAATTATGGATAAGGCTTATAACGCTGCCTGCAGGGAATAAATTTTGATACTAATTCAAAATAGTATAAATAAAAAAAGTGCTTAAGTCAGCATGGAAAGGAAAGGTTATTAAAATGGACAAAAAAAGAATTGCAGAGCTTTCAATCATTGCCAACAAGGTGAGAAAAAATGCTCTCAAGGCTGTTTACAGCGCAAAATCGGGACATCCGGGAGGCTCATTATCAATTGCAGATTTGCTAACCTATTTGTATTTTGAGGTTATGAAGATAGACCCAAAAAATCCTAAGGACGAAAACCGTGACAGGCTGGTGCTGTCAAAGGGACATACCACACCTGCACTATATTCTGTGCTTGCACAAAGGGGATATTTTTCTGAGGATTTAATTCCCACTTTTCGTAGCATAGGAAGCATTTTGCAAGGACACCCCGAAATGAAAAAGGTTCCGGGTGTGGACATGTCAACCGGCTCTTTGGGACAAGGTATTTCTGCCGCAGGCGGAATGGCGATGGCAGCGAAGCTTGATAAAAAAGACTATTTTGTGTATGCAATTTTGGGAGATGGCGAGCTTGAGGAAGGTCAGGTGTGGGAGCAGGCAATGTTTGCAGCACACTATAAGCTTAATAACCTTATTGCCTTTGTTGATTTTAATGGCTTGCAGATAGACGGAAATGTTTCTGATGTACTTAACCCCACCCCCATTGATGACAAATTCCTGGCATTCGGCTGGAATGTTATCTTAGCTGATGCACATGATTTTGACTCTCTTGAAAAGGCAGTTGCCGAGGCTAAACAAAGCAAGGACAAGCCTACTGCTATAATAATGAAATCAGTGAAGGGTAAGAATGTGTCCTTTATGGAAAATAACCCTGCATGGCATGGCTCAGCTCCCAACAAAGAGCAGTATGAGCAGGCTTTAGCAGAGCTTGATGAAATTATCAAAAAAGAGGAGGAGAGTCTGTAATGGCAAAAAAAGCAACAAGAGAATCATATGGTGCTGCATTGGAAATGTTTGGTGCAGACGAAAGAATTGTAGTGTTGGATGCAGACCTTTCCAAATCTACAAAAACAGAGGTTTTTAAAAAGGCATATCCCGACAGATTTATAAACTGCGGAATTGCAGAGGGAAATATGATGAGTGTTGCAGCAGGGCTTGCAGCATCTGGAAAAATTGCATTTGCATCAAGCTTTGCAATGTTTGCAGCAGGAAGAGCTTTTGAGCAGATAAGAAATTCAATAGGATATCCCAATCTTAATGTAAAAATTGGTGCAACCCACGCAGGTATATCGGTGGGCGAGGACGGAGCAACCCATCAATGCCTTGAAGATATTGCACTTATGAGAAGTATTCCAAATATGGTTGTTTTAAATCCTGCAGATGACAAAGAGGCGATAGCTTGCGTTAAGGCAGCAATTGATCACGATGGCCCTGTATATATGCGTTTTGGACGTTTGGCGGTTGAAGACGTAAATGGCGAGGATTATAGTTTTGAGCTTGGCAAGGGAGTAGAGCTTGCAGATGGAAAAGATGTAACAATCATAGCTACAGGACTTATGGTGGCTGAGGCGTTAGCTGCAAGAGAAATTCTTAAAAATGAGGGAATTTCAGCAAGGGTTGTAAACATTCATACCATAAAGCCTATTGATGAGGAAATAATAGAAAAAGTAGCAAAAGAAACAGGCGCAATAGTTACCGCTGAGGAGCACTACATCATGGGCGGTTTGGGAAGCGCAGTAGCTGAGGTGGTTTGTAAAACATATCCCGTACCTGTGAAAATTGTGGGAACCGACCGCTTTGGAGCGTCGGGAACTCCTGCAGAGCTTTTTGAAGAATATGGACTCACTGCAGAAAATATTGTAAAAAATGCAAAAGAAGCTATAAAGATGAAATAAAAAATAAAAGGTGCGTGTCTTTTTGAAAATTAGAAAAAGGCGCGCACTTTTTTTGATTTTTGCAAAAAATATATTGACATTTTCTCTTTTTTGCAATATACTACTTGTAAACTTGTATTACAACTTTGCGAGCGACTTTGTATAAAAAAGAAAGAGGGATATTTATGTTCAGGGAGAAAATTAAAAATAATGAAAAAACAATAGGAACATTGCTTAACTTAAATGATGTTTCGGTAGCAAGAATTGAGGGGCTTTCGGGATATGATTTTGTCTGGATAGATTTTGAACATAGTAATTTATCCATTGAAAATATTTTAGGACATATCTTAGCAATTAAAGCGACAGGAACTGCGGTTGTTGTAAGAGTTCCGCAAAACGACCTCACCTTTACCAAAAAAATTCTTGAAATGGGGGTTGACGGAATAATTTTCCCAATGGTAAGAAGGGTTGAGGAAATTAATGAGCAAATTGCAAATACCCTTTATCCTCCTCATGGCACGCGAGGCTTTGGACCTATAAATGCAATAGGCTATGGAATGGATAGTGTAAGCAAATATGTCAATTCTACCTGCGATGAAATATGCAGATTTATTCAGATTGAGCATATTGATGTCGTGGAAAATCTTGAGGAAGTAATTAAAAATGAGTATATAGACGGATACATTTTTGGACCTAATGATTTGTCGGGCTCAATAAATAAAATTTGTCAGCCTTTTGATTGCGAAACTGTTGAGCTGATGGAAAGAAGCCTTGAAATTTTGAAAAGAAATGGAAAATATTCGGGAGTGGCAACAGGAGATACCTCTGAAAAGACATTAAAGCGTTTTTCTGATATGGGAATTGATATGCTTGTTGCAGGCGCAGATTTTAGCTTTTTGTTAGAGGGATCTTTAAAAAATCGTGCAAATCTTGAGAGAATACATAAAAATCCTGAAATATTAAGTAAAAAGGTGTATTACACAAAGGAAAATCTTACTCCTGACGTTGATTGTGCACTTCTTCCTCCTACAATTTTGGGGAAAGAGGCAGCAAAGAGTGACTTCTTCTCGGAAGAAAAACGTAAATGGACATCCGCTCCTTGCGTTTGTAAAATGCCAAATGGCGAACTTTATTGCACATTCTCAGCAGATAACAATGGAGGGGATGAGGATGCTAATAATTACTCTGTCATAATGAAAAGCAAAGACGAGGGAAAAACATGGGAAACAATCACCATTATTGACCACCCTGATTCTGTACGATTGCATGAGCCGATTTTGTGGAAGGACGAGGACGATGTTTTGTGGCATTTGTGGTCGCAGTCTTACGAATGGTGGGACGGAAGAGCGGGAGTCTGGGCAATGAAAGCAAAATTTTTAGGTGATGAAATTGTTTGGTCAAAGCCAAAAAGACTTTGTAATGGAGTTTTGGCAAATACTCCAATAACCCTTGCAGACGGCAGTATAATAATGCCAGTAAGTATATGGAAATGGGAGCGGGTTAAATGGCATTATTTCCCCAAGCTTCAGAACTCAAGCGTATATATTTCATATGACAGAGGTGAAAGCTTCCATTATGTAGGCGGTGCCGATGAGTCTGAAACAATCTTTGATGAAAATATGGTTGTTGAAAGAAAGGACAAAAGCCTTTATATGATTATACGCGGCAGGGATAAAATTTCATATTCAATATCATATGATAAAGGTAAAAACTGGAGTGAGCCTGAAAAACTCATGGACCACACAGGTTCAAGAAGCTTTATAACAAAATTTCCGTCGGGTAGATATTTGTTAATAACAAACGATGATGCTAAGGCAAGAAAAAATATGGCGGCATTTTTGTCTGAAGATGAGTGCAAGACATGGACTAAAAAGCTTATGATAGACGAAAGATTTTCGACAACATATCCTTCGGGTTGCGTAACTTCTGACGGAAGAGTATATGTTGCATATGATTACAATCGTTATGACGATGAGGAGATATATATTGCGTCATTTACCGAAAAAGAGCTTTGCGATGGAAAAATTTCAGATGAAAATTCATTTTTAAAACGTCTTGTTGTAAAAGGTCTTGATGGAAAGAAAACCGATAAAGTTTTTGAAGGCGGTGAAGGTTATGAAGGATAATATGAGGCTTCAGAAGGTAGCTCTTTATGAAGTGGTTGCAGATAAGCTGGAGAATATAATTTTAAATGATATATCTGAACTTCCGCAAAAACTTCCATCCGAGCAATATCTTGCAGACAGCTTTGGGGTAAGCCGCCCTGTTGTTCGTGAGGCGTTGAAAATTTTAAAGGAACGTGGACTTGTAGAGTCAAGACAAGGAACTCCAACTGTGATTACTGAGTGCGACGCAGAACAGGTGAAAAATACTTTAAATCGTGTTGCCTGCACAAAAAATATTCTGCCTCATGACACCTATCAGGTCAGAGCGGCGTTGGAATTTCTTTCTGTAAGACTTGCAGCCCAAAACCCTGATGAGGAAATGCTTGAAAAACTCAGGCTCATAAATAGCCAGATAAAGGAAAATAAAGATAAAATTGAAGAATATTCAAAACTTGATGTGGAATTTCATAATACAATAGCGAAAATGTCAAAAAATCCTTTGCTTGAAATTATGTGCAGTGCTCTTTTTTCAATTCTTGAGCCGATAATAGAAAAAACAATTTCTGACGTGACTGCCCAGAGCGGAATTTCTTTTCATGATAAAATAATAACTGCCATAAAAAATGGCGATGAGGATAGAGCGGGAGAGCTTATGCAGGCACATCTTGCACTTTCAAAGCGTAACTTTGAAATTTTCATACAAGAAAATAGAAAGTAAAATATTTTTTTAAAGTATTTACAAAAAAATCAAATTAAAGCTTATGTAGACCTATAAAAAGGCAGCTTAAATTTCCAAAAAGGATTTTAGGCTGCTTTTTTGTAGGAGTAAGATTTGGCATTTACTTTTTATGGATATTATGATATAATATTTTTGTGGAAACTGCGTTTGACGCCGCAAGGCATTGCGGCTGTAAAATAAATTTTTCTCATGGGGCATTGTAAGCTTTTTTTAAAATACCCTTGCAAGCAAACATTTGAAGGGGGAACAAAATATGAATAAAAATCAAATTTTACAGTTTTTAAAATTTACCATGTTTTCAATATCTGCAGGTATAATACAAGTTGGGGCATTTACTATTTTTAATGAACTTTTGTTGTGGAGATATTGGCCGGCGTATCTTCTATCCCTTATATTATCTATTATTTGGAATTTTACATTTAACAGACGTTTCACATTTAAGGCAGCAGTGAATGTTCCTTTGGCAATGATGAAATTACTTGCCTTTTATGCAGTTTTCACCCCATTATCAACACTTCTTGGACATTTGGCAGAAAGCGCTGGGATAAATGATTATATTATTTTGGGAGTAACCTTGATTTTTAATTTTGTGCTGGAATTTTTGTTTTCTAAGTTTGTAATATATAAAAATAAAGAAAATACTCTCTAAAGAAAGAGGCTCTTCATTGGTAGATTTTGTAGCATCATGTGGTGCTTTGATGCGGATTATATTTTACCTTGAGAAAAATCATAAATTAGGTTTTACGAAAGCCAAATAAAGGAATAACTAAAGAATAGGAGAAATGTAAAGTGAAAAAAAGGTTATTTAATATTTTGTCAATGGGGACTATTATAATGGTGTTTTCGGTTGCGATATGTGCTTGCGGCAATGAAATTACCATGCAGGAAATTATTGATGCCAATTCCACAAAAGTGCTTCTTAGCAGATACGATAGTGTAATAATTGAAAAAAAGCATGAGTTTTATGATAATAAAAAGACTCTTTATGTGGATGAACAAATAAAATATATCGATAATGGCGAAACTCAGGAAATTTACACCGATGACAGAAGATATGAATATTTTTCAGGGGTATATTCAGCGGTGCTTGAGGCAAAAAGCAGAAATTTATCGCAGTTTGAAAATCTTACCTTTTACAATGAAAGCTTTGCAAGGGAAGAAATAAAAAGCATGAAAGAGCAGGATGCAACAATATTTTTCATAACTCGCATGACAGATGAAGAAGCAAAAAAAGAGCTTGAATTGTTTGATATAAAGCTTTCGGACGGAGATTACATAGAAAAAGAATATATAATGAACAAAAGAGATTATTTTGTTCTTGGAAGTAAAGCCTATATTTGTACTCAAGGTGGCGGAAGAACACTTTATTATGAAACCATAAGCGAAACTGACCCGCAAAAGCCAAAGGCGGCAGAAATTCTTTTAAAAAGGATAGAATCTGAGGATGTAAGAACTGTAACATTGGTTCTTGACCCCGACACCGATTATGAAAGAAGTTTTTCAAGCCTGGCAGTAAAGGGAGATGGAGTAATACCATATCCGCCCGAAGGCTATGATAAATTTTATAAAAACAGAGAGTGTACAATTTTATTTGATCAGAATAATGACTATATATCGGATTTGGTCGTGTATTCAAAAAGGTCATCAGAGAATGTTGAGGCAGTAACAAATCTTGAATATAATATGAAATATAATCCTGAAAAGTTTTCTATGAGTTCGGCAGGGAAAATAGATACTTTCAGATATGTAAACAAAACTGAATTGCCCATATCAGTAACCATACAAAGATACGAAAATCAAGATTCATATAAGCTTGCCGAAGAGCTTGCTAAAAAATCTGAAAAAACTGATTTAAAGCCTGAAGAAGTCTTTTTTGGTGATATAGAATCGGCATCATGGCTTATATTGGAAAAAAACTATATTGATGGGAAAAATCAAATTATATCAACTGTTGTAATTGGTCATGGCGAGGATGCTCTTGTGGTTGAAACAAAGAGCTTTGGGGAGGCTCCCCAAGAGGTTGACATTTTGCTTGAAGAGATGCTTGGTAAATTTTCAACCAATAAAACAATTTTTTAAAAACTTGACTTTTTAATAGCCATGTATTATAATTAAAAGGTGATAACAAAAAGATATATGGGTATATTTTGTGCTTTAAAAAGTGCAAAAAAATAAGGAGAAAAAACAATGGTAAGAATTGTTGGAATAAAGTTTAAATCGGCAGGAAAAATATACTATTTTAACCCTAAGGGTTTTGTCTTGAAAAAAGGCGATTTTGTTGTAGTGGAAACTGCTCGAGGTCTTGAAATAGGCGAGGTTGCATCGGCACCTTGCGATGTCTCGGAGGAAGATATAGTAGCACCTCTTAAGGACATTATAAGAATTGCCGATGATGAGGATATAAAAAGACATAAGCAAAACAAGGAAAAGGAAAAACAGGCGTTTTTGATTTGTCTTGAAAAGATAAAAAAACACAATCTTGAAATGAAGCTTATAGAGGCTGAATATACATTTGACGGTTCGAAAATTTTATTCTATTTCACTGCTGACGGAAGAATAGATTTTCGTGAACTTGTAAAGGATTTGGCAACTGTATTCAAAACAAGAATAGAGCTTAGACAAATAGGTGTAAGAGATGAGTCAAAAACTATAGGCAGCATAGGCGTTTGTGGCCGCTCACTCTGTTGCTCACAATTTTTGGCAGATTTTGAGCCTGTTTCAATAAAAATGGCAAAGGAACAGGGCTTGAGCCTTAATCCCACAAAAATATCAGGCGCTTGCGGAAGACTCATGTGTTGCTTAAAATATGAGCAAAGCACATATGAAGAAATGATTAAAATAACTCCTAAGCAAGGCGCAATAGTG
>JAZURZ010000023.1:0-2487 GCA_045606465.1 Clostridia bacterium
ATATTAACCAACAATATAATAAAAGTACTGACAATGCATATAATAACGGGATTTATATATTGCAACCATAACACATTTGCAAAATTCCCCGACAAGAATAATTTATTGACAATTTCTCCGACAAGCAAATGAACTACATAAATCCCTGTGCTCGTTTCAGAAATCTTTACAATTGCTTCATTATAGTTTTTGTGTTCAAGCTTAAGTGTGCATATAAATAATGAAACTGCAATAAAAACAGAACCTATATATAATTCATTTTTTCCAAAAAAACATCTACTTATAAGAGTCTCCAGCGTACCCAAAAAAATCAAACTTATCAAAATTTTTGGCGAAAATATATTTTTAAAATGCTCTTTTTTCTTTCTAAAAAACATACCTATTGCAAAAAAAGGATATCCCATAATTAAAAAATTTCTCACAATCATAGTAGGAATATGCACTCCAACAGCAGATAGACCTTCACCCAAAAAAAGTTGCGTTACAAGCAAGCAAGTGGAAATTATAAAAATTATTTTTTCTTTTATTTTCCACTTACAAACCAAATACTGAATAATATAACAATATATCAAAGCAACTAAAAACCATAAATGTCCTGAAGCCTTTGGGATATTAAATACAAACAAATATAACAGCGTGTTAACCTTAAAGTATGATTTTACATAGTTGGCAACACCATATACTCCGCTTTCAAATCCTACTTTAAAAACATTCCATATAAAATATAACATAAAGCCATACAAGAAAATTTTTAAAACATGCATAATTTTCTTTTTCAGTTTTGCAGGCTCATTATTATACGCAAAAAATCCTGAAGTAATGAAAAAAACAGGTACAGCAAAACGAGCTAAAGCATCAACACCCCCCCCAAATTTTCCATAAAAATCAAAATGTATGAAAACAACCATATATGATGATAAAAATTTCAAAACATCTAAGCTTAAGTTTCTGCTTGTTTCCTTCATTCTACACATTTTATCTTTTTTAAACATATGTTTTTCTTCCCTTCATCTCTTTTTCTATAAACTATTTAGAGTAAACATGTTTCTAAACTAATATATACTTCAAACTCTCTTAGTTTTTTTATGAGAAATTTCCTTGTTGTCTTTTTACTGTTAATTATTTTGAATTACATTCTATCACATAGCCTCAACGGTTTCAATTCCCAAAAGGGAAAGGGCAATTTTTATAACCCTTGTTGTCGCATCAACAAGCTCTATTCTTGCCGCTTTTGTTTCATGGTCCACGTCCTCTTTAAGTATAGGACACGATGTATAGAATTTATTAAAGCATCTTGCAAGATTTGTTACATATCTGTTAATATAAAACGGCTCATTTTTTTGTGCAGCATCAAGGACTGCATCGCCAAACATTCCCAATTGAGTGACAAGTGCATATTCTTCATCTGAAGTGATTTTTTCAAAATCTATCTGCATCTTTTGCACTCCTGCACGTCTTAGTATGCTTCTTCCTCTTGCGTAAGTATATTGAACATATGGTGCCGATTCGCCATCAAAATCCAGCATACTGTCCCACGAAAAGACAATGTCTTTTTCTCTGCTATTTTTTAAGAATGTATAAAGCACTGCTCCTATACCAATCTTTTTTGCCACATCTTCCTTATTTTCAAGGTCGGGATTGTTTTGAGATATTATAGCAAGAGTTTTTTGTATTGATTCATTTAACACATCTTCTAAAAATACCACATCGCCATGGCGTGTTGAAAGCTTTTTGTCAGGGAATTTTACAAGACCAAAGCCCACATGAACACAATCCCTTGCCCATTCAAAGCCTGCTTTTTCCAAAACCGAGAAAATCTGTTTAAAGTGAAGGGCTTGCGGTGTTCCCACCACATATATGTTTTTATAAAAATCATATGTGCGTTTTCTATAAAGTGCTGCTGCCATATCACGAGTAGCATAGATTGTTGCACCATCGGATTTTAAAACTATACAAGGAGGAATGTTTTGCTCCGAAAGGTCAACCACCTGTGCCCCTTCGCTTTCTACAAGCAAATCCTTATTTCTTAAAATATCCACAACCTCTTGCATTTTGTCGCTGTAAAAGCTTTCTCCTGCATAAGAGTCAAAGCTTACTCCCAGCTCGTCATAAACTCTATTGAATTCCTTTAAGCTTACATCTCTAAAATATTGCCAGAGGGCAGTGGTTTCTTCATCACCCTCCTCAAGCTTTTTAAAATATTCCCTTGCCTCGTCCTCTAAAGAGGGTTCCTTTTCTGCCTCTTCATGAAATTTCACATAAATTTTCAAAAGCTCATTAATGGGGTCTTTTTCTATAATTTCTCTAACTCCCCAACGCTTATAAGCTGAAATAAGCTTTCCAAACTGCGTTCCCCAATCACCAAGATGATTAATTTTTACAGTGTTATAGCCAAGATGCTTGTAAATACGCTCAAGCGAACTTCCCACTGCAGTAGAGAATAAATGACCTATATGAAAAGGTTTTGCAATATTTGGAGATGAATAT
>JAZURZ010000024.1:0-4301 GCA_045606465.1 Clostridia bacterium
AAATATGGTTATATTAAATCTTCTTTAAAGATTTAGTATACTTATTCATCAGAACTTATCAAGCTCTAACTTCTCGTACTTCTTTTAAAGTACCACTGACTTTTTTCGTAATCTGTTATTCCGAATTTCTGTCATAAAAAAACTCATAGTTTTGTGAACCTTAGTTCACTGACAAGAACTCTGCACTGTTTATTTTTCAATGTACAATTCCTAACATCATTTATGTGATGCTTTTGTCTGCCCTTTTTTCGACAGCTTTATGATTATATCACATCGTTTTGCTGTTGTCAAGAGGTTTTTTGAAACTTTTTTATTTTTATTTTAAAAAAAGTTTCTCCTACTCTCTTTTCCCTGAGCGACTTGTTTATTTTACTATCTTTTTTCCATTTTGTCAATATCTTTTTTCGACTTTTTTCTATCTTTGGTGATTTTGTTTTATACAAACCAGTCTTATTGTTTATTATTACTGCAATTTATCCACAATTACATACCTACAAACATAGATGCAATGCTTATAACTATAGGCACAATCAAGGCTATAGCCACACACAAACAGACAATTTTCTTTGTTTTATCAGTAAAGCGCATAATTACTTTCCTCCTTTCTTTTTTTCACGAAGATTTTTAAAAAAAGATTTTAGAATATCGGCACATTCTTTTTGAAGTATTCCTCCAAGCACCTCGACATTGTGATTGAAAATATTTTTTTCAAACAAGTTTATTTTGCTACCAGCACAGCCTGCTTTAGCATCATAGGCACCAAAAAACACTTTTTTGATTCTGGATTGGATTATTGCACCCGCACACATAGGGCAAGGCTCAAGGGTTACATAGAGTTCGCAGTCCTCCAGGCGCCAATCGCCAAGCTTTTTACACGCTTTATTTATTGCAATAATTTCCGCATGGCAAAGACTATTCGATTTCGTTTCTCTTTTATTATAGCCTTTTGCTAATATTTTGCCATCCTTTACTATTACTGCACCAATAGGAGTTTCGTATATTTTTTCGGCTTTTTTAGCTTGTTTAATTGCCTCTTTCATAAAATATTCATTCATTTTCTTTTTCTTCCCAACCCAAATATGTTGCTTCCAGACGATAAATTGGCATTCCAAGTTCACTAAATTTAGTTTCATATTCCGTCATCACATTTCCCTCAAAATCCGAGTTATGCAAATCAAGAGTAATATTTTTCATTTTGAAATTTTCCTCTGCAAAAGAATTAAGCGAAAATTCAAAAAGCGCTTTATTGTCAGTTTTGAAGCAAATTAAATTTCCATTTTTTAAAACCTTCCTATATATATTAAGAAAATTTTTATGAGTTAATCTTCGTTTTGCCTGCTTTTTCTTTTTCCATGGGTCTGAAAAATTCAAATAAATTCTATTTATTTCTCCAAGTTCAAAATATTCATTAAGTAAAGCAGCATTCCCTTCAAAAAATCTTACATTTTTAACTTCTGCCATTTTTGCTTTTTCAAGTGCAAGTACCAAGACATCGCAAAACAAATCCATTGCTATATAATTTATGTCGGGATTTTTTTGTGCCATTTCAGAAACAAACTTACCCTTACCGCAACCTATTTCCAAGTGTATAGGATTGTTATTTCCGAAAATTTCGCTCCATTTTCCCTTAGTCACTACAGCATCACGCACCCATAGGTCGGCACATGCTTCCATTCTTGAAGCACAGTTTTTCTTTTTTCTCATTCTCATAGATTTGTATCCTCTCTTAAATTATGCAATTTTTTTATTGAATATTGTATAAGGAAGTAAAAGGGTTATATGCAGTTAAAATTCATCAACTAATTATTCCAAATTTTTCAAGAACTACGAGTAATATTCCAAAAAGTAAAGCCAATCCAAGAATTAATAATCTTTGTTTTAAAACATCATTCCCGTTAGCGGCTCTGTTTTCATCAAGCCAATATTTATTAAAACCTACTCTTTTTACAATTCCTGCGCTCAGCATCTTATGCATCCTGTCAGTGTCAATCAAAGACTCTCCTTCAGGGAATAATTCTTTTCTTCTTACTGCTCCTTCCTTTGAAAGTGCATTTAATTTTCTAAAGCGTTCATAATACTTTCCAAAAGCGTCATCCATCATTTTACCATAAGTTTTTGACATATTTCTCACAACCACCAATTAATTTATTTTGTAATAAATTTGGATATACAACTACATCCACGTAATTTATTATAATGCAAAATCTCAAAAAAGACAAGACAAAAAGATAAAATATAATTTTTTATTTACAAATTATATGATTATTGATATAATAATTTTAGCAAAAAACAAAGGAGATTTTAAATTGAATATTTTTAATAAAGATAAATTCATGTTATTCGACGGGGCAATGGGAAGTATGCTGCAGCAGGCAGGACTTCTTAGGGCAGGGGCAATCCCTGAAATTCTTAACATTACTCATTCGAAAGAAATTGTAAAAATTCATAAAATGTATAATAATTCAGGTTGTGAGGTTGCAACTACCAACACTTTTGGTGCTAACGCATACAAATTAGAGGGTTGCGGATATAGTGTTGAGGAAATTATTTTGTCAGCTGTAGAGAATGCAAAAAAATCAGGTTGCAAATATGTTGCGCTTGATATTGGCCCGATTGGTCAGATGCTTGCTCCAATCGGAACTCTCACCTTTGATGAAGCTTATGAAATGTTTGCATCTCAAGTCATTGCAGGTGCAAAAGCAGGTGCCGATTTTGTTTTGTTTGAAACCTTTTCGGACCTTGTTGAATTAAAGGCCGCTGTTCTTGCAGCCAAAGAAAATTGCAATCTGCCTATAGTTGCGTCCATGACATACACTTCTGACGGAAGAACCTTTTTGGGTGTTGACCCTGTTTGTGCTGCTGTTACCCTTTCTTCCCTCGGTGTTTCTGCAATAGGTATAAATTGTTCCCTTGCCCCATCTGAATTGGTTGATGTGGTAAACAAAACTGTTGAATTTTCACAAGTTCCTGTGCTTGTTCAGGCAAATGCAGGGCTTCCATGTGAGGAAAATGGGGAAACTATTTATAATGTTGACTGTGTTGAATATGTAAAGGGTGTTGAAAAGTTATTAAGACTCGGAGTTTCTTTGGTTGGTGGTTGTTGCGGAACAACTCCTCAGTATATGTCAGAGGTTAAAAAGGTGTTAGAAAAAACCACTCCCATATGCAACACTCCAAAAAAAATAACAATTGCCTGTTCCCCTACCCATTACAAAATTTTCGACAATTCCATTACTGTTATAGGCGAGAGAATTAATCCGACAGGCAAGAAAAAAATAAAAGAGGCTTTAAGGGAAAACAAGCTTGACTACATAGCAGGAGAAGCCATTGACCAGACAAAATGTGGTGCTGACATTTTAGATGTCAATGTAGGTCTTCCCGAAATTGACGAGGTTAAAATGATGAAAAGGGTATCTTCTCTTGTTTCGTCAGTTTCTCCTCTCCCTCTCCAGATAGACAGTACCAATGTTCAGGCTATTGAAGAAGGTGTTCGTTATTTTGGCGGAGTTCCCATTATAAATTCAGTAAATGGCAAGCTTGAGGAAATGAAAAAAATATTCCCAATTGCAAAAAAATATGGTGCCTTGTTAATAGGGCTTACTTTGGATGAAGATGGAATCCCTGAAAATGCCCAAAAGCGTTTTGAAATTGCCAAAAAAATTGTTGCCGAGGCAGAAAAATATGGCATAGAGAAAGAAAAAATATTAATAGACTGCCTTACTCTTACTGCATCTGCACAACAAGAGCAGGTTTTAGCTACCCTTGCTGCCATAAAAATGGTAAAAGAAAAATTAAATGTCAAAACTGTTTTAGGCGTAAGCAATGTGTCGTTCGGACTCCCGAACCGTCCTATGTTTAATTCCATGTTTTTATCAGCCGCACTTGGAGCAGGGCTTGACGCACCTATTATAAACCCCATGTCGGACGAGGTTATGAAAGCAGTAAATGTTTTTAAGGTTTGCAACAACGAGGACAAATCTGCCACCAACTATATAGAAAAATATTCTGATGTTGATAATTCAAAATCATCTTTAGAAAGCACCAGGGATTTATATACTTGCATTATCGAGGGCAGAGCCGAAGAAGCAGCAAATGCTGCAAAAGAGCTTTTGCAAAATGGGGAGTCTGAACAGATTGCAGAAAAATATTTTGTTCCTGCCCTCAATGCAGTAGGCGAAAATTTTGAAAAAGGCAAGCTTTTTCTTCCCCAGCTTATGCAATCAGCCTCAGCAGTTAAATCTGCTTTTGAGATTATAAGGAACTATAATTTAGAGAACAATCAAAAAACTAAAACACGTGGG
>JAZURZ010000025.1:0-12048 GCA_045606465.1 Clostridia bacterium
GGTTTTTTAAAACTTCAAAAAACTTTAAAAAAATTTTTTCAAAAAATTAATTGACAAAATGTCCTTTTTAGTTTTAAAAGGGCATTTTTTCTTTTTGAAACTAAAAAGAAGCAAAAAGGTTTTTTAGTTTTTTTCATTGGTGGCTAATTTATATTTTAGTTTAATTTTTTGTTTTCCCCTTTGCCAGGGGGAAGGCCTTCTTTCGTAACCGAAAGAAGCAAAGGTTTTGGGGATTTCGATTTCCCCAAGCCCTTAAACGAAAAAAAAGGGAGGGGCCCCTTTTTGAAAACCCCCTGCGGTCAGGTTTTTGTTAGTGGCTAAGGGGGGGAAAAGGTTTTGATTTTTAGAAAATAATTGTAGGGAACGACATATGCGTGTCGTTCCGATTTTATTAGTGGCTAAAACTTATTCTTTTTCAAAAAAATCAAAAATCCCATCTGCGATTGCCCATGAAAGACGTGATTGATAATCATCTTCGTTAAGTTTTTTTTCTTCCTGGGGATTAGACAAAAATCCACATTCTATCAAAAGTGCAGGAAGGGGAGGATTTTTCATCAAAAAAAGATTTCTGTCTGCCGCCTTTACTGCTGAAGTTTTGGCACCTGTCACTTCGTTCATACGCTGTTGAACAAATTCGGCAAGGTCTTTTGTATCGGGGTGATTTGCAGCATAAAAAACTCTGAGTCCATGTACTGAGGCGGAGGGGAAAAAATTCATATGTATGCTTATGAAAATATCTGCATCAGCAGTATTCATAATTTCAAGACGGTTTTGCATATCTGCACGCTTTTGCTCGCGCAAGCTTCCTTCCTTTTCGAAAAGTCCCTTTTCATCCTTTCTTGTCATTATTACTTTAATTCCTTTCCCCTCTAAAACCTCGCAAAGCTTTTTTGCAATTTTTAAATTAATTTCCTGCTCTACAGTTTCAGCACTTCCCACCGCACCGCCATCGGGAAGACCATGTCCTGCATCAATAATAACTGTGTGGATTTCATTCGTAATTGCAGTTTTTAAATAAGGCGAAAAGCTTAATGCAGCTCCCAGGCACAGTCCTGCTGCGGCAAAAATCATACACCAGATTATATTTTTCCTTTTCCATATGATATACATTTTTTTAATTTCTTCCCCCTTTATAAAAGCTTTTTTTATTTCTATTCACACGCATTTTCTTATATTCCTTTTGCCTTGTCCAAAGTTTAATAAAAAGTGAAAATAATTTTCGCAAAAAGTATTGACAAAGGCGAAAAACTATGTTATAATACAAACATAAGTTCGATAAATTTACCGATAAAACCTAAGAAAAGGAGAAGAAAATTGAATTATTTAAGACAAATTAACGGATTCTGGAAATGGCGAAAGTTAAATACCATTTCTCATGCTCAGGCAGACCTTTATTTTGCAATTTTAGATTGCTGCAATGTTGCGAGAGATGTGAAAATTACAATACCAAATACTACACTTATGAACCAATGCCAGATATCAAAAACACAATTTCATAAATCAAGGGAGCAGCTGGTGGAGCTGGGACTTATAAGCTATAAAGAGGGAGAGGCAGGAGCCGCAGGTGAATACAAGCTTAAATTGCTTTATGATGAAAAAAAGGGAACCGATTGCGGAACCGATTGCGGGACCGATTACGGGACCGATTACGGGACTAAGTACGGGACCGATTGCGGGACCATTAATAAAAATATAAATATAAATAAAAATATAAATAAAAATATATATACGCATACGCATGCGCGTGAGTGTCCTTCAATTTACACAGATGACTATGACCATGAGTCGCTTGAAATACTTACACGAAGAAAAAAATGGAATTAAGAGCTTTTAAAGGAGAGACGAGATGAGAAATTACCAGAGAAAAAAAAACAATCCTTACTTGTTACCCAAAAATCTTTACGGTGAGGTAAAATATATGCTAAAGGATTATGAACGCTTAAAGGAGGAATATCAAAAGCTTACTGAGGATAATAGCGAAGAAAGAAACTGGCTTTTGTTATGCACAGTTGCATCTAAAATTGCGGCTATTGATGCAGCTGTTTCGGGGATACCGAGGGAGTACAGAAAGGGAGTTTTAAATAATCTTGAAAATGAACATAGCAAGAAGGGATATTATCCTGCCGACGCAGATTATCGCACCTATCAGACCTATAAGCAAAGACTGATTTATCTTGTTGCAAAAAACATGAATTATGTGTAAAAAGCTGGTGTGCCATTGTGATAAGTGAGATTGAGTGCCCAAAAAGAAAAAGGTTTTGGTTTTTTGCTTTAATTAGTGGCTAAGGGGAGAGAGGGTTGTTTTTTTAGGAAATAATTGTAGGGAACGACATATGCGCGTCGTTCCGATTTTATTGATAGCTGATTTTTATGAATATGCAAGGTTTTTGTTTTTCATTAGTGGCTAATTTATATTTTATTTTATTAAATCCATAACAACCTCGCCTGCAATCATAAGACCGGCAACCGAGGGAACAAAGGAGACACTGCCGGGAATGGGACGAGGAGAGTCGGGATTTGAAATTTCTTTTGGTGTAATGGGTGCCTCGTCGGAAAAAATGACCTTTAGCGAGGGTATGTTGCGTTTTTTTAGCTCTCTGCGCATAACCCTTGCCAGAGGGCAAACCGAGGTTTTGGAAATGTCGCATATTTTAAATCTTGATGCATCCAGCTTATTGCCTGTCCCCATTGAGGAAATAACACTAACCGATGCGTTGTGAGCACGCTCTATAATTTCAAGCTTTCCTGAAATGGTGTCTATGGCATCCACTACATAGTCGAATTTGGAAAAGTCAATTGTGTGCGAATTTTCGGGAAGGAAAAAAATCTGGTGAGTAGTGACCTTTATATCAGGATTGATATCTAAAATCCTTTGTTTTGCCACCTCGCACTTTGACTTGCCTATAGTAGAGTGAAGGGCAATTATCTGCCTGTTTATATTGCTTTTTGAAATGATATCGTTGTCAACCAAATCAAGAGCACCCACGCCACTTCTTGCAAGTGCCTCCACAACATAGCTGCCAACGCCGCCGATGCCAAAAACAGCTACACGTTTTTTGCAAAGCTTTTCTATTGCCTCCTCGCCAAGGAGAAGGGAAGTTCTTTCGAATATTTCGTTCATAAAAGTTTTAGACCTTTCTGCCTGATGTCAAGGCGAATTAAAGTTATTGACAAAGTATTATAATACTATACTTCCCAAAATTCCCTCGGGAGTTATTTTGTCCAAAAGGACATTAAAATACTTTCCTGAAATATTTTCATCGCTCTTTACAAGGACTGTGAGGTAGTTTGAGGTCTTTCCTTCAAAATAGCCATTTTTGCCCTTGCAAGGTTGTTCAAAAAGCACGCTTACAACTCTGCCCAAAAAGCTTTTTTTAAATTCTTCGTGGCTTTTTTTGGTGATTTTTAAAATAGCTTTGCTCCTTGCCTCTTTTACCTTGGCGCTTATCTGGTCAGGACTTTTTACGGCGGGAGTGCCTTTTCTTGGAGAATATTGGAATATGTGTGCATCTGCAAAGCCTATTAAAGACACAAACTCTGCACATTTTTCAAATTCTTCCTCGGTTTCGCCTGGAAAGCCCACCATGATATCGGTGGTGATTGCAACGTCGGGAAAGGCATTTCTTAAGCCATTTGTAATTTCAAGATATTCACGGCAGGTATATTTGCGTCTCATACGATTTAAGGTTTCGTCGCAGCCGCTTTGCAAGGATATGTGAAAGTGATGGCAAAGCTTTTTTGAGTTTTTGAGTTTTTTTATAAACTCACCATCAAGCGCCATAGGCTCGATGGAGCTTAAGCGTATGCGCTTTATACCATCAATATCCTCGGCTGCCAAGATAAGGTCAGCAAGGCTTACACGCTCTAAGTCTATGCCATAGGAGGCAACATGGATACCTGTGAGCACAACTTCGGAAAAACCTTCGTTTGCAAGGCGGCGGATTTCTGAAATTACTTCATCAAAGGGGCGGCTTCTTACAGGCCCCCTTGCGTAGGGAATTATGCAATAGGAGCAAAACTGATTGCAGCCTTCCTGCACCTTGATATATGCTCTTGTGCGGTCGTGATAGGTGGTAAGGGAAAGCTCCTCGAAGGTGTGGGTGTGCATGATGTCAGATACAACATTACAAATCTTATCAGGAGATATTGACTCGGAAAGCTCAACAATGTTTTTTCTGTCCTTTGTGCCAATTACAAGGTTTACACCCTCAATATGAGAAACTGCATCGGGAGCGGTCTGGGCATAGCAACCTGTGACTATAACAAGGGAGTGGGGATTGCTCTTTTTTGCCCTGCGAATCATCTGACGTGATTTTCGGTCGCTCATATTTGTGACGGTGCAGGTGTTTATTACATAAACATCGGCAAATTCAGAAAAATCAACAATCTCATAGCCTTTATTTAAAAACAACTCGGTCATAGCCTCGGTTTCATATTGATTTACCTTGCAGCCGAGGGTGTAAAATGCAACTTTTTTCATAGAATAAAAATCCTTTCTTAAAAGGGAAGATATTACAATTTTAATTATAAATCAATAAATTTGCTATCTGATAATAGTATTATTATATAAAAAAAAAGAATAAAGTGCAATATCTCTTGACTAAATTTAAAAAAAGTTGTATTATATGAACAAGAAAGGCTTTTGCATTTCTTGGTAAATTTAAAATAAGCTACATAATTTTAAGGAGGAATTGACGATGAAAACTTTAAATCTGATGCTCAGTTCAATCAATGACGTAAAAGATTTTGTAAACACTGTTTCGAGGTATGATTTTGATGTTGATTTAACATCGGGCAGATATGTTGTAGATGCTAAATCAATAATGGGAATTTTCAGCTTGAATTTGTCAAAGCCTATAAAGATGGAAATTCATAGTGACAATTGTGATGAATTTGTGGCACAGTTGGAGAGATTTATAGTAGAATAAGGGGTTTTTTAAAACTTCAAAAAACTTTAAAAAAATTTTTTCAAAAAATTAATTGACAAAATGTCCTTTTTAGTTTTAAAAGGGCATTTTTTCTTTTTGAAACTAAAAAGAAGCAAAAAGGTTTTTTGTTTTTCTTTTTCCCCTGAACCCCGCAAGGGGATTTTTTTTAATGGTTAAGGGGAGAGGGGTTTTATTTTTTTATGCATTTTAATCTTAAAAAGACAGCATTTTTTAGTTATTCTTCAACAATGGGAAAAAAAGAAAGAAAATTATTTTAAAAATGGCACAAGTATGCCATTTTTTATTATTTTTTAATTTTTCAAAAGCCAATAGGGGGCTTATTTTTTTTGTTAGAATTTTTAGCATAAGGAGAGAAAAGGCATTCTCCTTATGAAAACAAGTGATGGCTGATTTTTAAAAAGGCTTGTATTTTAAAATCAGCCTCAATATGGTGCAAATTCGGCCGTATGCACCAAGGGAAACGAGGCGAAGTGTGATTGTAAAGAACAAATACCATACTCATGTTCTGCCGCGCTTAGATTCAATTGAGGAATGGGTTGCAGAGGGAATAGATGAAAAAGAGATAGCTCAAAGATTAGGCATCTTGAGCCGAACCCTTGAGAGGTACAAAAAGGAGCATGATGAACTTTTTTTCGCCATCTGCAAAGGAAGGGAAAGAATAATTAACAAAGTAGAAAAGGCGCTTTTAAAAAAAGCAATTGGATACACCTATATTGAAAAAAAGGTAGTAGATAAGGGGGACAAGAGAGAGGAAACCATAACCCACAAAGAGGTGCCGCCGGATTTAAGTGCCATTTCATTTTTATTAAAAAATCTTTGCCCCGAAAAATGGGCTGACAAGCCTATATCGCAAAAGGAAACAGAGGGCGGCGGAGTTGTGATTTTACCTGATATTTTGAAGGAGGAGGAATAAATTAAAGGATATGAAGCTTTTTGATTTGGAAGATGCACCAAAGGAGGACTTTGATGCACAAATTGTAAGGGAGCTAAAAAACTCACCCACAAAGGTGACCTGGAAGCCTCAAAAGAGGCAGGCGGAGTTTATGTGCCGTCCTGAATATGAGGCTCTCTATGGAGGCGCCGCAGGGGGAGGAAAAAGCGAGGCACTTGTGGCGGAGGCCTTAAGGCAGGTAGACAATCCATGCTACAAGGCAATAATTTTCAGAAAAACCTATCCACAGCTGCGTGAGCTTATATTAAAAAGCTTTCGTATATATCGCTCGGCATACCCCGACGCTGTATATAACCAGGCTCAGCATTGCTGGATTTTTCAAAGCGGTGCAAGAATTTATTTCGGCTCCATGCCCAACAAGGACAGCTATGAAAATTATCAGGGACTTTCTTTTGCCTTTATAGGCTTTGACGAGCTTACTCATTTTACCGAGGAGGAATATCTTTACTTAATAGGAAGAAATCGTGCCGACGGTGAGGGGTTGAGGATATATATACGCTCAACTGCAAATCCCGGAGGAAGAGGCCATGCCTGGGTGAAATCAAGATTTATTACCTCCACCAAGCCCAATACTCCATTGGAGTACAAGATAGATATAGAAAATGCCGAGGGAGAAAGGGTGACGGTGAAGAGGTCGAGAATTTTTATTCCAAGCTCGGTTTGGGACAATAAAATACTTTTAAAAAACGACCCAAATTATCTTGCTAATCTTGCTATGCAATCCGAGGCAAAAAGAAATGCACTTCTCTATGGTGACTGGGACAGCTTTGATGGTCAGGTCTTTTCGGAATGGCGAAACAATCCTAACCCTAAGCAAACCTATACTCATGTGATAGAGCCCTTTTCCATTCCTGCGCATTGGAAAAGATACAGAAGCTTTGACTTTGGATATGCAAAACCCTTTGCAGTGCAATGGTGGGCTCAGGACCCTGACGGAGTATTATATCTTTATCGCCAATTTTATGGCTGTACCGATGCGCCTAATACAGGTATAAGAATAGAGCCTGCAAGTATTGCTAAAAAGATAAGGGAAATTGAGGATGCACATGAGAGAGGCAATCATATAATAGGGGTTGCCGACCCATCAATATGGGACGAAAGTCGTGGCATTGACGGAACGGTTGCATATATGATGGAGCGTGAGGGAATTTACTTTGAAAAGGGTGACAACAAGCGTATCCCGGGAAAAATGCAGGTGCACTACAGAATGGCATTTGATGAAAACGGAAGACCTATGATGTATGTCTTTAACACCTGCAGGCATTTCATAAGAACAATCCCCGCACTTGTATATTCCTCCCAAAATGTGGAGGACATTGATACCGATTTAGAAGACCACGACTATGACGCAATGAGGTATATGTTTATGCTAAACCCCATACCGCCAAGGGAGAACACAAATCAGAAAAAAAGGGTGTGGAACCCCTTGGACGAAAATTAAAACATCTTACGCAAGATGAAAGAAAGGAAAGACTGAAAATGGAAAATGAAAACGCAAAAATAACACAAGGGGAGGTCGTTTCGCCCCAACCAATCGAAGAAATGGACGACGATGCTTTTGAAGCTTACATTGAATCGGCAAAGGAGGAAGAAGAACCTCAGGAAACAAAATCGGGTGATGCCGAACCCGCAGAAAATGAAAAAAAGCCATACAAAAGCTTTGCCACAAAGGAGGAGCTGCAGGCCTATCAGGACAAGACAATCGGAAACAGATTGAAGGAGATAAGAGAGGCAGGCGAAAGGGAGAGAAAAATCTTCTCTGAAATTTATGATTTTGCAAAAAAGAGATACGCAAAAGATGATGGAATGGAAGCAATAAATCTTCTTATGGCAGAGAGAAAAAGAGAAGATGCCATGGAGGACATTAAAAAAAGCTTAAGCCACGAAAGAAGAGTTGAGGAAATTACAAGGGATTGGGAACAGCAGGCGGAGGCCTTAAAAAATATTGTGCCTGATTTTGATTTGGAAAAAGCCTTTGAAAACCCCGACTTTTACAAAAGCGTAACAATGGAGCAAAAGACCCTTGCAGAGGCATATCCTACACTTTTAAAAAGGCAGGAAAGGCGTGCTATTAAAGAGGTGGGCAGTCTTACCAATGGTGTTATGGGGAGCATAACCCACGACATCAAAAGCATGTCAGACAAGGAGTTTGACGACTATATCAAAAAAATAAAAAATTTGTAAGAATAACAAAAATTATATCTTACATAAAGAAAGGACGAAAAAAATATGACACAAACAGAAGCAAATCTTAATCTTAACAAAACAACTTCCAAGGGAGCGGCGCCTCTTTTTCAGGAGGCGTTAAATCGACACATTGTTACACGCTCTAAGGGAAAGCTGGTGCATCATCAGTTTGGACAGCGCACCAAAATTCCCAAGGGAAGAACCAAGACTATTACATGGGACAAGATGAATCCCCTGCCCAAGGCAACCACACCCCTTACCGAGGGTGTTACACCAAAGGGTACTGCGATTAATATTTCAAGAATTACTGCAACTCCTTTGCAATATGGTGCATATATTTCAACAACTGACGAGTTTGATTTTTACAAAAATGACCCGTCACCTGAAATTTTGCGCATCAATGAAATTCTTGCTGACAATGCAGGAGAAACTCAAGATAGCTTAACTGCCGATATTTTGTCAGCAGGTACAAATGTTCAGTATGCAGGAGGAAAAAACTCACGTGCCGAGCTTGATTCGACCTGCATAATGACAATAGAGGAAATAAGAAAGGCAGTAAGAACCTTGAAAAACAACAAGGCAAATCCTATAGATAGGGATTTTGTTGCAATCGTTGACCCCGATGTTGCATTTGATTTGATGAGCGACCCTGCCTGGGAGAATGTAAAGACCTACAGTGACCCTAAGGATATGTATAATGGCGAAATCGGTCGTCTTTATGGCGTCAGATTTGTGGAAACAACCGAGGCAAAGGTATTCAGAGGCGAAAATCTTGCGCAAGACAAATCCGAGCTTTTGGTTGCAAAGACCGAGGGCAAGAAGATTTATGTTCTTGACACCTTGACATCTGAGGAGGCTTCGGCCTTGGCAGGAAGAAAAATTGCAGTAAATGGCTTTACTTACACAATTTCTTCTGCTACAGCAGGCGAAAATGGCGAGGCATATATTACTTGTGCAGAAAATATTTCTTCATCAGTTTCCGAAGGAATGAGAATTTTCCCGGGAGAGGGAGCAGCCTCAGGTCAGAATGTTCATTCTACACTGGTTATAGGCAGAGATGCCTATGGTGTAACTGACCCCAAGGCAAACCTTGAAACTATAGTAAAGGCTTTAGGTTCGGCAGGAAGTGCAGACCCATTGAATCAGAGAGGAACAATGGGCTGGAAGTGCCATCATTTAGCAAAAATTTTGGTAGAAGAGTATATGGTAAGAATAGAATCTGTGGCAACTGCCTGATTTTATTAAAAAAAGCTTTATTTAAAAATGCAGAGGGACTCCCAAAAGGAGGGAGTCCCTTTTAAAAAAGAAATCTTTAATTTATTAGGAGGAGAAAAAATGAGTAAGAAAGTAAATCTTGAAGAGGAATTGAAAAATTTTTATGCCCAGAAGGTGCCGGTTATCTTAAGAAGACCTGCTGATATGCCAATAGGCTCAAGCCATACAGTGACATTAAATGGCAAAAATTATCAGATAATGTATGACGAGGAGGTTATGGTTCCGAGAGGGGTAAAGCTCATACTTGACGAAAAGCTTAAAAATGAAAAGCTTGCCGAAATGAGAATTGCAAAAATGTCATCAAGTGTGCAAAATCTTGATGGTGAATAAAAAAGGAGGCGTGTTTTTTTGAGTTATATAAGAACAATAAATACTGAGGGAGAAAAAACCGCCGTCGGAAAGCATTTTCTGGGGATTAATCGCACCGAGGCTGCAGCTGTTGGCGAATTTGCTGATATGTGCAATCTTTCGGGGGGAGAATATCCCTTTTTATCTACCGAGAAAAGGAAAATTTCCGATGAAATTTATAACAAAATATTTGAAGATGGCAGCGAAAAAACACTTGAGAATATCAGAGCGATTATACCTGTGAGGGAGGATACTCCTCCAAAGGGCTTTTGCGGCGTGGCAGGAAATAAATTTTATTATAATGGCTATGAAAAGCCAATGAAAAAGCCTGCAGTATATGACGATGAGGGAAACTATCAATTTGGAATGGAGATTGCCTCTGATGGAAAAATTCAGCTTTTGTGGGCAAATAGGATAATAATAATTCATGGCTATGATTGTGAGAAAAGAGAGCCTTACATCTACTATTATGATACCGACGACGAGGGAGAGGAAAAAGACCTTGTAAAATCCTATGAATATAGCGGCAATGACGACTACAGCGAAAAAATTCTCAAAATACAAAGTGACGGAACTGCAACTGTCAGCTTTACTTATAAAACAAGTTTTAGTTTTTCGGGCGGGTTCTGGGAGTTTAAGGAAGGTGACGAGGTTTTTATAGACAATGTGATGACCTATGTTGACAGCCGTTGGAGCGAAGTTGGGGACAGGGAAATTACCTCTGCGATTGTTACCTCTTATTCTGAAAGCTTGACAGGCACAAGCGGAAGTACTTATTTGTGGGACATAAGCTTAAAGCTAAAGGTGGCAAATCAGAAGGGGGTATGCCCTTATGGCTCGCAGGTTAATGAAAAGTTTTTTCATATATACAAAAAAATTCCATACATGAGCCATCTTGCGATACACAAAGGACGTCTTTGGGGAGCAAATCCCAATGGTGAATATGTCTATGCCTCGGCTTTGGGAGAGATTTTCGAATTTAATCGGTTTGAGGGATTAAATGACGACAGTGTGTTTTTGGAGTCTTCCTCCCAAGGGGGATACACAGGAGTTATTTCCTGCGGCGATGCGCTTGTAACCTTTAAGGAAAGTGAGATGGAGGCAATATATGGCGAGCTTCCTCAGGAGATGGCTGTGGGAAAGAGCTACCCAGGATATGGCTGCCTTGACATAAATTCCTGCGTGGTGATAGACAAAAAGCTTTACTTTTTGGGCGAGAGAGGCTTTTATTGCTGGAGCGGTTTTTTGCCTGAATATATATCAAGGGTTTTAAAACGTGAGTACCAAAAAGCATATGCAATAAGCGACGGAATTTGCTATCGTGTCGGGGCAGAGTGGGATGGAGAGTGCGAAAATCTTTTGTTTGACCCACGCTGCGGCGAGTGGTACAAGGGCGGAGAAAGCATGGCAAAAGGGTATTTTTTCTCTCATAATAAATTATATTTTCTCTCCGACGATACAATCTTCACCTTTGACAACAACAGTGATGGCGTGGAATGGTTTTGCGAGAGCATTAAATATTTTTATGAGGACTTTTCCTTAAAGCGTATAAATGAAATATGGCTCAAAGTAAGCCTTGAAAAGGGAAGCGAGTTGGAGTTTTTTACATCGTGCGAGGGAGAGGAATATGAAAAGGCAATAAGCTTTTGCGCAGACAAAAAAGGCTACAAAACTCTGAGAATTCCCATAAGGCTTAAGGAAGGAGAATTCTGGCAATACAAAATAAAAGGCAAAAATGGCTGCACCTTATTAAAGATAAAATTTGTATATGATGATGGCGGAGGAATATATTCCAATGAAAGGAAAGAAATGCAATGAAAATAATAGAAGTAATTGAGCGTGCTGATACGCTTTATCCCAACAGCTACAGCACTAAAGAAAAGATTGGCTGGTTAAACGAGCTTGGAGCAATGCTTAAGGAAGAATATGCAAAAAGCTATGACGAGGAAGGAAATCAGCAAGAATTTGTTCCAATAACCGACATACTTTCAGAAAAGACCATTATAAATGCTCCATATGATGAAATGTATGTAGATTTTCTCTTGGCAAAATGCTGCTACTATCAGCGTGATTATGATGGGTATAACAGGCATATTGTGGCATTTAATTCAAGATTAGAGGATTTTTCGAAATGGTATATTGCAAGGAATATGCCAAAAAGAGAAACTAAAAATGCTATAAAGGGCTGGTGGTAAAAAATGAATAATTTTACATTAAGAGAGCCGCCGGGGCTGACAGGGGATTATAAAAATGACAACAAGGAGATTTATAAATGGTTTTGTGAGTTATATGAAAATTTGTGGCTTGCAAATTTTGCTTCGGTGCAGGAAAAAAAGA
>JAZURZ010000026.1:0-5671 GCA_045606465.1 Clostridia bacterium
GGTTAAGACAGTCTTTTTTTAAAATTTTCAATCAAGGAAGTGTCTTATTTTGAGAAAATATCAAAAATACACAAAATGGATAGTGCCTTTTGTTTTCGGAGTAGCACTCATTGTGGTTTATAAAACCTTTGACAATATTTCAAATGTTTTCAATTTTGTCGGAGATGTTTTTGCGGCAATAACGCCATTTGTGGTAGGTTTTATTATTGCGTATATTTTAAATCTTCCATGTAAAAAGTTAGAAAAATTCTATACTAAAACAAAACTTGCATTTATACAAAAAAAAGCTAAAAGCTTTAGCATAATAACCATCTATGTGATATTGCTTCTTGTATTGATGATTTTTATAAGGACAATAATTCCTAATTTGTATAGCAATATAGTGGATTTGTATAATAACATAATTCCCTTTACCCAAAATGCAATTGCCGAGATAGAAAGGCTTCAGGAAAATCTGGGAATTGCCATTTTTGAAATCAATGAGGATACTGCCAAGGAGGCAGTTCAAAAGATTTTAAACAGCATAAATATAAAGGAATTTGGAAAGTATGCACAAGGGGCATTCAATTTTACATCGGGAATTTTTAAGGCATTTATTGCACTGATTATTTCAGTATATATGTTAATTGACCGAGATAAAATTTTTAAAACTTTCAAAAGGCTTTTAAGTGTGTTTTTTTCAAAAGAGAAGGGCTTGTTGATAAGCAAATATATGGGAAGGATTAATAAAATTTTCCAAAACTACATTTATTCCTGCGTATTAGATGCAATTATTGTTGCAATACTTGCAACAATAATTTTGTCATTGATTGGTGTAAAATATGCTATAATTTTCGGAACTCTGATAGGAATATGCAACTTAATTCCTTATTTTGGCTCAATTATATCAAATATTATCACTGTAATCGTAACCATTTTTACAGGTGGTTGGTTCAAAGCTCTCTGGGTGGCTGTTGCATTGTTTATTTTAGGTCAGGTAGATGGTAACTTCATAGGTCCTAAAATCATGGGTAACAAGCTGGAGGCAAGGCCTTTGTTGATTATTTTTGCAGTAACACTTGGCGGAGGACTTTTCGGAGTTGGAGGCATGGTGTTGTCAGTTCCGGTGGTAATGGTAATAAGAATGATTTTGTCTGAGATTATAATAAATATTGAAGAAAAAAAGAAGATTGAAAAAATTAGTCGGGAGTGAACTTTAATTGGCTGAAAATATTGCAGTAATCGGCGGAGGAGCCGCAGGTCTTGTTGCGGCAATTTCTGCCGCAAGGCTGGGGTCAAAGGTGACAATTTATGAACGTTGTGACAGAATGGCAAAAAAAATTCTTGCCACAGGTAATGGAAGATGCAATATGACAAACGTCAATGCGAAAGTAGAAAAGTATCATGGCAAAAATCCTCAGTTTATAAAGGGTGCAATGCATCAGTTCTGGGTTGAAGAAACAATTGATTTTTTTAAACAGCTTGGAATTGTTGCAAAAATTGAAGATGATGGCAAGGTTTTTCCTTATAGCCTCCAAGCCTCAGCAGTATCAGATGTTCTGAGAATGGAGGCAGAACGCCTGGGAGTAAAAAGTGTATGCAATTTCGAAGCTTTTGATATACAAAAAAAGAAAAACTCTTTTTTGATTACATCTTTTGGCGGCGAAAAGGCATGGGCAGATTGTGTAATAATTGCAACAGGAGGAAAAGCATCTCCCAATCTTGGCTCAAACGGGAGCGGGTACGCCATAGCTGAAAAATTTGGGCATAGAAAAACAAAGCTTTATCCTGCCCTTGTTCAGATAAAAACTCAAAACACATATACAAAAAGCCTGCAAGGCCTGAAAATTCTGGCAAATGCAAGCTTTTATGAAAATGGAAAATTTTTAAAAGAGTCTAAAGGTGAGGTTCTTTTTACCGAGTATGGCTTGTCGGGACCGCCTGTTTTTGATTTATCAAGATTGGCATCAACCTCAACAAAAGGCGAAATAAGCCTTGATTTGATGATGGAATATTCTATTAATGAAGTGTATAACCTTTTGGAAAAGAGAAAAAGTCCCAATCTTAGCCTTGAAAACTATTTTACAGGAATGTTGCCCAAAAAGCTTGGACAGATAATTTTAAAAGCCTGCGGCATTTCTCCCCTTTCAAAAATGTCAGATGTTTTGGGTAAAAAAGAGTTATCTGACCTTTCAAAAATGATAAAGGGCTTTTGTTTTTCCACAACAGGAACAATGTCGTGGAACAATGCGCAGGTGACTGCAGGGGGGATAGATGTGTCTGACATAAACTCGGGAACAATGGAGTCAAAAATGGCAGAAGGCTTGTATTTTGCAGGTGAAATTCTGGATATTGATGGGGATTGCGGAGGATATAATTTGCAATGGGCATGGTCAAGCGGATATATAGCAGGCAAAAATGCTGCCCTGAAATGAGGAGAAAAGAATTGATAAGATTTACTAATCTGCGTTTTGAAATTGAAGAAAAAATAACAACTGAACAAATAGAAAAACGAATTGGTGCAAAATCGGGCGAAATTCTCAAATGGAACTTTTATAAAAAGGCCATTGATGCAAGAAGAAAAAACGATATTCATTATATATGCACAATTGATGCTGAGCTGAAAAATGAGGAAAAATATAAAAACAAAAAAAATAATTGTGTTGTAAATGAAGAAAAGTATTCTTTTCCGAAGAAAGAATTAAAAAAAGACCGCCCAGTTGTTATAGGCAGCGGACCTGCGGGACTTTTTGCGGCTATAATGCTTGCCGAAAACGGACACAGACCAATTGTGTTTGAAAGAGGTCAAGCAGTGGAAAAAAGAATAAAGAGCGTGGAAAAATTCCATTTGGAGGGAATTTTAAATCCTTTGTCAAATATTCAGTTTGGTGAGGGTGGTGCAGGAACCTTTTCGGATGGAAAACTGACCACGGGAATAAAAAATATAAGAACAAGAGTTGTTTTGGAATACTTTGTAAAATTTGGTGCACCCGAGGAAATTCTATATTCAGCAAAGCCTCACATAGGAACCGACCTTTTGTGTGAGATTGTCAAGAATATGAGAAATTATATAATAAAGTGTGGCGGTGAGGTACATTTTGAGAGCCTCGTTGAGGGTTTTATTATAAAAAATTCGCATATCGAGGGAATTGTGGTAAACGGCAAAGAAATAAAAGCAAGGCGTGTCATTCTTGCAATAGGACATAGCGCAAGGGACACGGTCAGAAGTTTGTATAGTCTTGGTGCAAATATGTGCCAAAAACCATTTTCGGTCGGCGCGCGGATTGAACATTCCCAAAAAATGATTAACATAAGCCAATATGGTGAGTTTGCCGACAAATTGCCTGCGGCAGACTATAAATTGTCAGCACATCTTAGAGATGGACGGGGAGTCTATACCTTTTGTATGTGCCCTGGAGGAAGTGTGGTTGCTGCCGCTTCTGAAGAGGGTGGAGTTGTAACTAATGGAATGAGCAACTACAAGCGTGATGGGGAAAATGCAAATGCGGCATTGCTTGTAGAGGTCGGACCTAAGGACTTTGATGACGAAAATCCGTTGACAGGAATGAAATTTCAGGAAGAAATAGAAAAAAGAGCCTTTAATTATTCAAAAAACACATATTTTGCGCCTGCTCAGCTTGTGGGGGATTTTTTAAAAGGTGTTGCATCAACTAAAAAAGGAGTAATTTTTCCTACCTATCGCCCGGGAGTTTGTTGGGGAAGTCTTGATGATATTTTGCCTGAGTTTGTGTGTAGCGCAATGCGTGATGCGATAAAAATATTTGACAAAAAAATTCATGGCTTTGCAAGATTTGATGCAGTGCTTACCGCTCCTGAAACCCGAAGCTCGTCACCTGTGAGAATAGTGAGGGATAAAAAAACCCTTCAATCAAATATAAAGGGCATATATCCTTGCGGAGAGGGAGCCGGCTATGCAGGAGGAATAATGTCAGCGGCAACCGATGGAATAGCCTGTGCAGAGGCTCTTGTTTTAAATGAGGAATAAAAGAGGAATTGCAAGGGTAAAAGGACAACTTGTACTTCTGCTTTGATTGTTGTAAAAGTTTTAAATGTATTTTATTGTTTGCACGAGATGCAAAATGCTTGATGTGACGCATAACATCATTTTTTAAGTAGGAATAAAATTTAATATTCTCTGCTTTTTGAAAAATTTCTTTGTTTTTCTTCAAGCTTTATTTGTTGTGCGCCCAACATTTATTATAGAACCAAAAATATTTAACTGTAGCAAAAGCGTGGTAAAAGCGATAAAAATGAACAAATAAAAATTCGAAAAAAATAAGTGACCGAAAACCTAAGGTTTTAAGCCACTTATTTGGTGCTCAAGGCCGGGGTCGAACCGGCACGGGAGAAAGTCCCACAGGATTTTAAGTCCTGGGCGTCTGCCAATTCCGCCACTTGAGCTTACAATATTGCAACATCTGTAATTTTACCACATCAAAATCAAAATGTCAAGTGATTTATTAAAAAAACTTGACATATTTTTTCTTTTATTATATAATTAAAAAGCATGACAAATATGTATAAGGAGGTTGATTTTTGTGTTAACACATTCCATCGCAGGGCTGAAAGTTGGCATTGATTATAAATATCCGAGAATGATAGCTCAATCGGCAGCATATGTAACCGAGCCTTCTAAAACCGATTTTGATATTGTTTTGCCCGATGGATATCTGGAATTTATACAAAATCAAAATCCTGATATGTCCATGGACGAATGCGAGTATTTTCAGACAGGTGTACTTTTTTACAGAAATCTGGTAAACTATTCTGGAATGCTTTTGCACGCTTCGGCTGTTATAAAAGACGGTTTTGCCTATCTTTTTTCAGCTCCCAGCGGGACAGGGAAATCTACCCACACAAGCCTATGGCTTAAAAAATTTTCCGACGCAAAAATTTTAAATGATGATAAGCCTGCAATAAGGGTTGAGGGAGATGTTGTAAATGTCTATGGCACCCCATGGAGCGGCAAAACTGATTTAAATCTTAACCTTTGTGCACGACTTGCAGGAATTTGCTTTTTAGAACGTGCAAAGGAAAATTCAATAACCCAGGTTTCATCATCTGAGGCAATTTCTCTGATTCTTAATCAGACTATAAGACCTCGTATGCAAGATAATATGGATAAACTCCTTTCAATACTTGACAAGGTTGTTGAAAAAACTCATGTGTATAAAATGGGATGCAATATAAGCCTTGAAGCAGCAGAGCTTGCATATAACACAATGAAGATTAAATAAAGACAGTCCGATGTAAAAAACTTCATCAGACTGTCTTTTTTGCTGGCAAACAAACTGAACTCTACCATTTTTAATCTTTAAACTCAGTTTTTCATTTTATTAAATTTATCAACAGTTTTAGTTCTAAAACAAATTTTGTCCCATCATCTGAATTAAATTTTTAGCATAGGCTCTCAACAATAATTTTTATCCCATTATTAAGAACACTTTTTAAATTTAATAGTTCACTGTTGCTACTGCTACAGCGGCTACAGCGGCAACAATATATGGAGAAGCGCCAACAATTGCAACTGCCTCTAAAAGAGTCTCGCCACTTGGATCGACATACTTAATAGGATTGTTCCTACAATACACATATCTGTTCATATCAAGAGGACTAGCAATATCCCCCTCTTCGATATCAAGACTTGTAAATCTGCCGATTTGCGGATTAT
>JAZURZ010000027.1:0-10059 GCA_045606465.1 Clostridia bacterium
ATAGGTGTCATAATGGGCAGATACAAGACAGTAAAGACCTTTGGAGGCAAAGTCATATTGTTTGGTCAAAATCCTCAGATAAAAAGAATAATTGAAATGTCGGGAATAGAAAAAATAGTAAAGCTTGCCGACAATTTTGAACAAGCTTTAAAATTGTTATAAAGGTCTTAAAAAAGGAGTGAAAAATAAAAAATGGATAATAGAATGAAACTTGAATTTTCAAACAAGTCCTGCAATGAAAGCTTTGCAAGAATGACAGCAGCGGCATTTGCGGCAATTTTAGACCCGACAATTGAAGAAATTTCAGAGATAAAAACAGCGGTTTCAGAAGCTGTGACCAATGCAATAATACATGGTTATGAAAAATGCGATGGCGTAGTTTTGTTAGAGGGGGAAATTAAGGAAAATAAAATAACCTTTACAATTCATGATGATGGCTGCGGCATAGAAAATATAGAAAAGGCACGCGAACCGCTTTATACAGGGAAGCCTGAGCTGGAGCGTTCGGGAATGGGATTTTCTATTATGGAATGTTTCATGGACGAAATAAGCGTACATAGTAAGCCGAATGAAGGAACTACAGTAACCATGAGCAAGGTAATAAAAAAATGATGGAAAACAGCGTGTTATTGGAAAGGGTAAAAAAAGGCGACAAAAAAGCAGAAGAGGAGCTTGTGGAAAATAATATGAAGCTTGTATGGAGTATTGCGGCAAGATTTTCGGGCTTCGGATGCGAGACTGATGATTTAAATCAGATAGGAGCCATGGGACTTATAAAGGCAATACACAAGTTTGACACATCACATAATGTAAAGTTCTCCACCTATGCAGTCCCTGTTATCCTTGGCGAAATAAAAAGATTTTTGCGTGATGACGGAATTATTAAAATCAGTCGAAGCTTAAAGGAAAGTGCAATAAAGGGAAGAAGGTGCGCTGAGGAATTAAGACAAAAGCTTGGAAGAGAGGCAACAATAGCAGAAATAGCTCTTGAAAGCGGAATAGATGCCGAAAATCTTATAGAAGCATTTGATGCAATTACTCCTGTAGAAAGCATTACCCCAACAGATAAATCAGGAGAAGAATATCAGCTTCCGATCTTTGACAACAATGATAATGAGGACCAAATAATAAATCATGTGCTTGTAGAGGATATGCTAAAAAAGCTCGATAAAAGGGAAAGACAGATTTTGATTTTAAGATATTTTAAAGGGAAAACCCAAACTCAGATAGCAGAAATTATAGGAGTTTCCCAGGTGCAGATTTCCAGAATTGAAAAATCCGCCATACAAAAACTCCAAAAAGAATTTTTATAACAAAACTATAGTGTTTAATCTGGCAGGGATGACCGAGTAGGGTGTGTCCTTTATAAGCTTGCCTTTTTTATCAAAAATTTTCACTCTTATTGTACCATCAGAAGAAAAAATATATCGTGAAGCCTCTTCGTTGCATAGCAGTAATGGTGAATAGAGCCCATCTGTATCTATGTAAATAGCCTTGTATTTAGTTTTGTTAATAAAACGAACCCATGCCGACATAAAAATCCTCCTTTTTTAAAATAATCCTTATATAATAAGATTATGTAAACTACAATCTTTTTGTGAGTAATATAAAATATTTTGCATTTAAAATACAATTGTTATTTTTTTCGTTGAAAAATAGCAATTTTTGTGATATAATTGACACATACAGAATTTTATTGCATAAAATTCTTAAGAGCTGTCGCTCTTTTGTGCTCTTTCGAGCACTGTGTCAATTGACGGCGTCGCAAAAATGCCCTTTTAAAGCAAGCATTTTTACTCCTGGTAAAATGATTTTGTGGCATCTAAATCGTGCACTGATTCTAATGTTTGATATACAAGGGACAAAAAGCCTTCCCCTTGAGGGGAAGGTGGGTTGCGAAGCAACTCGGATGAGGTGGAAAAAATAACGATTGCTACGCAATCTACACCTCACCACCGCCTACGGCGGAGCCACACCTTTTGGAGAAGCCTTTGGAAAGGCATTGTAATCGTATGAATTTATCGGCGGTTTTGAAAAGCGCCGATAAAAACCGCCGATAAAAAGTGCCGACAAGCCATTAAATTTTTTTGTCCCTAACTTGACAAAATAATATAATGAATTCATCGAAGATGAAATCGTCGATATGAATTCTTGTGAATTCTCGATATGTCAAAATGACTCGATATGTCGCTATTGCGACGAAAATTCATATCATATCGAGTTTGACCACAGGGCAAACATATCGATTTTACGAAAGTAAAAATATATCCGCAGGGCACATGGTCGAGCAAACTTTTGGTTTGTATATCGATAAAAGGAGAAAAAATATGAAAAAGAACATTGTAAATATTTTAGATTTTGGTGCAGTGCCAAATGTAGCTGAATTGCAGACCGACAAAATTCAGGAGGCTGTTGATAAAGCTTTTCAAATGGGCGGCGGCGAGGTTATAGTTCCTGAGGGAGTTTTTATGACAGGCTCAATACGCCTTCGTTCAAACATAACCTTACATATGCTTAAAAATGCAGTGCTTAAGGGAAGCAGAAATCCTGAGGATTATTATGGCTATTTAAATGATGAGGTTGAGCCTCTTCCAGACGAGCTTGTGACCGATGCAGAATGGAAAAGAGCAGAGGTAAGCGACGATGAGGACCGAGATAAGGATTATCGCTTCATGAGGGTTGCTGGAAGCCGCTGGAACAATGCACTCATCAGGGCAATAAATGCAGAAAATGTGTCAATTATAGGCGAGGAAGGCTCTATGTTTGACGGAAGTGACTGCTTTGATGAAAAGGGCGAAGAAAATTACAGAGGCCCTCATTGCATTAATATGTTCTACTGCAAAAATATAACCTTTAAGGGATATAGCGTAAAAGACAGCGCAAATTGGGCACACGCTACATTTTATTGCGAAAATATATTAGCAGAAAATGTGACAGTTTTAGCAGGACATGACGGAATTCACATGACAGTTTGCAAAAATATAAAAATTAACAACTGCAATTTCTACACAGGCGACGACTGCGTGGCAGGCTTTGCGAATGTGAATGTGCTGGTACAAAACAGCATCTTAAATTCGGCATGCAGCGCAATGCGCTTTGGAGGAACAAATGTTGTTGTTGATAACTGTCATATGTATGGACCTTGTAAATATCTTTTCAGAGGAAGCATGACCGATGAAGAAAAAAGAAGCGGAGTTCACCCATCAGTTGAGGGTCACAGAAATAATATGCTGAGCGTATTTACATATTATTCAGATTTTTCTGTCGAGATAGAAAATCAGCCAGGTAATATCATAATTAAAAATTGCCGAGTAGATTATGCAGACAGATTTTTGCATTATAATTTCTCGGGAAATGAGATGTGGCAGGCAAATCGTCCGCTTGAGTCAATACGATTTGAAAACATAAAGGCAACTGATATAAGTATGCCTCTTACAGCGTATGGAGATAAGGATACACCTTTTACTCTGGAGCTTAAAAATATTGATATTTCCATGAGAAAGGGCTCGGAAAAAATTGATTTTATGCATGTGGCAAACTACAAAAAAATATCTTTTGATAATGTGAAAATAGAAAACTATAAGGGCAACTCCCTGATAAAGAGATGGGAAAGCGGCGAAGATGTTAAAATTAAAGGTCTTGTCTGCGACATAGATGAGAAAAATTATGTATCTCAGGCGAAAGAAGAGTTTGTTTGTCAGCCGATATAAAATAGTCTTTAGTGCAAAAAAATTTTAAAACGATAGTTTTACAATTACACAAATTAAAATAAAAAAGGGAGGTGGAGTGAATGGAATTTAATATAAATAGCGGTGCCAGAACAATAATTGACACATTAGAAGAAAATGGCTACAGTGCTTATATTGTGGGGGGAGCAGTTCGGGATATGCTAATGGGAAAAACTCCCCATGATTTTGATATTACAACCTCGGCACTCCCCTCCGACGTAAAAAGAATTTTTAAAAGGACAATAGATACAGGGCTAAAGCATGGGACAGTAACTGTTATAGAGTCAAATGTGGGCTATGAGGTTACAACCTTTAGAACCGAGAGCGGATATTCAGATGCAAGACACCCTCAGGATGTAAAATTTATAACCTCGGTGGAAAAGGACTTGGAGCGCAGGGACTTTACTATAAATGCTATGGCATATAATCCCAAAAGAGGATTGGTTGACATATTTGGTGGCGAAAGTGACTTAAAAAAAGGGATTGTCAGAACGGTTGGAACTGCTGAAGAAAGATTTTCAGAGGACGCTCTGAGAATGTTAAGAGCGGTAAGATTTTCTGCAGTTTTGGATTTTGAAATAGAAAAGGAAACTAAAAAAGCTATAAAAAAGTGCTCGCCGCTGATTCGCAAGGTGAGTGCAGAAAGAATAAGGGACGAAATTAATAAAATTCTGATGTCGCAAAAGCCTGAGGAAATTTCTTCTTTGCATACCTATGGACTTTTAAGATATATTATCCCCGAGCTTGATAGGTGCTTTGGAACAAGACAAAAGAATAAATATCACATATATGATGTTTTTAATCACATAATACACACTGTAGAAAATACTCCTGATGATTTGGTTTTGCGTTGGGCAGCACTTTTGCATGATATAGGCAAGCCGGGGTGTTTTAGTTGTGATGCAAATGGAACAATACATTTTTATGGTCATCACAGGGAGTCGGTAAAGCTTGCAGACGACATTCTTCATCGCTTAAGAATTGATCGGGATACTATATATGACATATTAATTCTCATAGAAAATCATGATGTGAGAATAGAAAATTCACCGCCTGGTGTGAAGCGAATGATGAACAAAACAGGCGCAATTCTTTTTGAAAAGCTTTTGCTTTTGCAGGAGGCAGACAATAGAGCAAAAAACATGAAATTTTTCAGAGAGAAAAAAAGAAAGTTAGATGAAACCTTAGAGATTTATAAAAGGGTTCTGGCAGAAAATCAACCCTATACAGTTTCAGATTTGACTGTAAATGGCAAGGATTTGATAAAGATAGGCTATAAGCCGGGAAGAGTTTTGGGAGATACTTTAAAAATTCTTTTGGATGAGGTTATAATAAATCCTGAGCTTAACAGACGTGAGTATCTTCTTTCGCGTGCAAAGGAGATTAAAAAAGGCAGAAACTAAAAAAGGTTAAAGAGGAGGAGCTTTTATGCTCGATACAAATGCCAAAGAGGCAGTTTTGTTAAAGAAAATAGATATATCCAATGCAGGATACGACTGCTTCATGAGGGTGGGAGACCTAAATGGTGATGGAATAGCAGATATTATTATGCTACAACCCAACGAATGTATTGATGAAAGATATTTCCCACGCTCGGTTGCGTCAGCGACTGCATATACTATTGATGGAGAACTTTTGTGGCAGATTGGTACTCCTCGGAATGAAAAAATAAAGTGCGAAAATGACCTTCCCGCACAAATTTATGATATAGACCGTGATGGCAATAATGAGTTTTTGTGCGTAATGGAGGGATATTTTTGCGTGTTTGATGGTAAAAGCGGAGAATTAAAGCGCAGAAGCACCCTTCCTGACCCTCAGGCGCATGATGCTTTTGCAATAGCAGATTTACAAGGGCTGGGGTATCCGCAGAACATAATTATAAAGAACCGATATCACCAGCTTTGGGCATTGGATAAAAATTTTAATGTGATGTGGACTTATAGAGGTAATATAGGTCACTATCCAATAGTATGCGACATAAATTGCGATGGCAGGGATGAGATAATAGCAGGAAGTGTTGTTCTTGATTCGCAAGGAAATGTTTTGTGGGAGATTGAAGGAGAGGATTTTCCAAAAAGCATATGTGTTGCAGACCTTGGTATGAGTGGTGAGGCTTTAATAGTCGCAGGAGGGGAAAAAACGAGGGTATTTGACTCCGAGGGAAACGAAAAATGGAGTTTTAAAAACGAATTAAAAACCTCTTGTCTTGCAGCAGGGAATGTGCGCCCTGACACCTTTGGCTTTGAAATTATGGGATTTTTTGAGGAAATAGATGAGGGTGAAAAAAACAGCGGAGTTTTCCTTACAGACTATAGAGGCAATACCCTTTTTAAAGAAAAGGGAACAAAAGATATAAAAAGAGATTACATATGCGCAATACATAATTTTGACGGCAGGGGAGGAGAGCATATAGTAATGTCATCACGGAGCGAAAATCTTGTGTGCATCTATGACGGGTATATGAATCCTGCTTATACAATAGAGGGAGGAAAGAAAATATTTATAGCAGATATATTCTCGGACGGTGAAGAAGAAATTTTACTTTATGATAATGAGAAGGTGTATATATATTCTGCGCACAAAAAAGAAGTTACAAAGCTTGATGAAAAGAAACCAAGACCTCAGACAAGGGGATTATATAATTATACAAGATTTCCATATGTGGTGGCAGACTCGGCAAGAAATGCCTTTGGATATGCAGTAGGACAATTTGTAAATCCCGATATAAGAGCATGGGCAAAGCAATGTGCATTATCAGAGGAAACAGAGTTTATGTCAAAAGCAGATTTTTGCATTGTGCTTGTAAGTGCGACAGGAATAAAAAGATATAGCACTGAAGTTTTTTCAGATGTTTCAAAAAATGACTATTTTTATCCTGCAATAAGTACTTTAAAAGAATATGGATATATTGATGATGTAGTGGGACGATTTAATCCCTATGAGCCTGTAAGTGCAGAATTTGCACTTGATATTGTTCAAAAGGCAGCAGGGTTTATTCCTCTTACCACAAAAAATGGAGAGGATTTGCTTACCAAGCAGGATGTAGCAAAGCTGATTTTGCAGGTTTATGACAGGGAGGCTACAGAAGAAAAATAGGTTTTTAAAATTGTAAAGGGTTTGGAGAAATTATAGACTCCAAACCCTTTTAAAAGCTTTATTTAAAATAAGATTAATTTTCTTATACCGCCACTCCTGCAAAGAGATTTCCAAAAATGCCGAAATAAAGCAAAATTAAAATTCCCAAAACAATTCTGTAGTAGCCAAATGCGGCAAAGTCATGCTTTCTTATATAATCTATGAGGAAGCGTATTGCAAAAATTGAAACAATATAGGAAATTGCAGTTCCTATAATCAGAAGAAAAATTCCGCCGTCGGGGAAGAAAAAGCCGTTTTCCAAGATATATTTAACTGTTCTTAAAAGGCTTGCTCCGAACATGACGGGAATGGCAAGGAAAAATGAAAATTCTGTAGCAACTTCACGTGATGTGCCTATTAAAATTGCGCCTAAAATTGTGGCGCCTGAGCGTGATGTTCCAGGAATCATAGCCAGAACCTGACAAAGCCCTATAATAATAGCGGTTTTTGTGTTCATTTCGGAAATACTATTAATTTTCGGAGTTTTATTTTTTTTCTCAATAAGAATAAACAAAACACCATAAACCAAAAGGGTTATTGCAATAACCAAAGGAGTTGAAAGATAGCCTTCCACAATATCGTCTAAGAAAATTCCTATAACTGCTGCGGGAATAACTGCAATTATGACCTTAAGCCACATTGTAAGGGTTTGTTTTTTCTCCTCAATGCTTTTTTTGGGCGAAAGGGGATTAAGCTTATTAAAATATAAGGTAAGCACTGCAAGTATTGAGCCGAATTGTATTACCACCAAAAACAAATTCATAAAAGCTTCGGATTGATTGAGCTCTAAAAATTGATTTGCCAATATAAGATGCCCTGTGCTGGATATTGGCAGCCACTCGGTAATTCCCTGAATTATACCAAAAACAATTGATTTTAAAATTTCAATAAAAATCATACCCTATTCACTCTCCCTTAAACTGTTGGCTCTCCAAATTTTTTTATGTATGACTTAACAATTTCTTTTGCAAAATCAGGACCTAAAAGCGCCATGTTTATGCACAAATCGTAGTCGGAGGCATTTCCCCATGTACCATTGCTGTAGTAGTTATAAAAGCTTCGGCGTTTTTTGTCGGTTTTTAAAATTTTATCCTTTGCCTCGGCATCGCTAAGGTTGTAAAGCTCTTTTATTCTATTAATTTTATAGTCCATGTCAGCGTAGGTAAAAATGCTGAAAAGATTAATATCAGGCTCGTTTTTTAAAATGTAGTTTGCACATCTTCCTACAATGATGCAGGAGTGTTTATGAGCAAGCTCCTTTATAACCTCGGATTGGGAAATAAAAAGCTTGTCGCCTATTGGCATTTCATAATGACCTCCCAACATTCCTCCAAACCCCGAACCTGTTACAATTGAATAAAGAAAGCTTTTAGTTGCAGTTTCGTCGCTGTGCTTGGAAACATCAGGGTGTAAATTTATTTTTTCAGAAGCCATATCTACAAGATTGTCGTCATAAAACCCAATATTAAGCTCTTTAGCAAGTGTTTCGCCAAGCGCACGTCCGCCGCTGCCGAATTGTCTTCCTATTGTAATTACAAAATTTTTCACGATTTCTCCTCCTTATTTGTTGTCAATAGCATATAATTTTTCATAAACTGATTTATATCTGTTAACCCTTTTTATATAATTTCTTGTTTCAGGAAAGGGAATATAGTCAAGTGTTTTTCCGTCAGAGCTGAATTTTTCGTCCGAAAGCCATTTTGCGACGTTGCCCATGCCTGCGTTATAGCAAGCTAAAACAACATCGTTGTCAGAGTAAAGATTTGCAAGGTATTCAAGATAGTAACACCCCATTTTGATATTAATTTCGGGATTTTCTATTAAGTTAGGGGTAAAATTTATGCCCATTTTATCACAAATCCACATAGCAGTGTCATCGGTAATCTGCATAAGACCGCCCGCTACATCAGAATGTGCCGATGTATTAAAATTGCTTTCGGCTTTTATAAGAGCCATTACAAAATATGGGTTTTGCCTGTAAGCATCAGAGCTCTTAAAAATGTATTCCTCATATTTTAAGGGATAGAGATTGTATATAACAATGCGCAAAATTAATGTCAAAACAATCGCAAAAATAAAAATTAATCCGAAAAAAGATGCTGTCTTTTTAAAATTCTTCAAAGCAATTCCCTCAATTTATCTATTATTTTCCCGACTTCATTCACGAGATTTTCCTCGGTAGTATTATTATAAACTATAAAATCAGCTTTTTCAAGATAGAAGCTGTCCTCTTTTTGTGAATTTATTCTGTTTTTTGCTTCCTCCAAAGAAAGCATATCCCGCTCGCAAATTCGTTTTATGCGAAGAGATTTATCTGAAATTACAGCAACCACCTTATCGCAAATTAAATCCATGCCATATTCTATGAGCAGGGGAGCGTCAAGACATATCATAGGAAGGGGAGAGTTTTTTATTTCCTCTTTTACTGCGTTACTTATAAAACTGCTTATGATATTGTTTAAGGAACAAAGTGCGGCTTTATCAGAAAAGACAAGTCCTCCCAGCTTTTTTCTTAAAAGTGTACCATCAGAAGAAATGTATTCCTTGCCAAACACTTTCTTTATTTGTTCAAGCGCAGGCTGATTAGGACGGGTAATTTCCCTGGAAATTTTATCGCAGTCGATAAGATAAAAGCCTGCTTTTTCAAATTCTGAGCAAACAACACTTTTTCCGTTGCCGCTGCCGCCGGTTACTCCTACAAGCAATTTTTTCATATCATAAGCTTACCTTTCGCATCATATTTTTCCTTACCATTTAAAATCATAACCCCATCAATAAAGCCCCATACAACTCCGACAATTCCACAGCTTAAAAGACTTGAAAGAATTTGCAAAAGAGCAGTTTTTCTATAGCCCAAATAAAATCTGCCAATGCCAAAAGCGCCTAAAAAAATCTGCAAAAATCCTGCCACTACATAGGAACGATTTCCATAAACTGAGGCTGGATTTGAGATTGTTTCTGAAGAAGGTGCGCCTTGCTCCCATTTTCCTGACTGCAAGGCATGGCAATAGGGACAAATTCTATGAGATGCTATTTTTCTTCCACATTCTGAACAAAACATATTATTATTTTCCTTAGACTTTAAAGTTTTTTTATATTTTCCCAATATTCCCTTGCCAGCTGCTCGGTTTTGTTGTCGCCATATTCATAATATGTGCTATTAGCTATAGCATCGGGCAAATATTGTTGTTTCACA
>JAZURZ010000028.1:0-10265 GCA_045606465.1 Clostridia bacterium
ACCACCTGTACCCATTGTCATTTTTGTTCCTGTGCTGCCGCCGCAAGCTGCTAAAGCAAGAACCATTGCTGCTGCTAATACAGCTGAAATAATTTTTTTCATGAATTTTTCCTCCTTGTTTTATCGGAATTTTTTACTCAATATATTTATTATACAACATATTTGACATTATTTCAAGAGTAAAATTGTTTTTTTATGTTTTTTCTGTTTTTTTTGAGCATAATTTTGGGTAAAAAAACATTAAAGCATTTTAAGAATTGCATATTTTAAAAAAATCATCTATCAATAAACATCCTCCCGCATAGTTTTTACTACTTCAACTATCGCGTGGTTTTCTTCATACAAAAAGAGGTTGTTTTTTTAAAAACAGCCCCTTTTTAATTTTTATATTTTTAAATGTCCTGCTTTGAGGCAAGAGCCGCTCCGATAATTCCTGCATCATTAAAAAGTGTTGCAATGCTTATCTTTGCTTTTTCGCAGTACTTATTATAACCCACTGTATCAATATATTTCTTTATAGGATTTAAAAGATAGTCGCCCTCTTTGCTTATTCCGCCGCCTATAACTACCTTTTCAGGCTGGAAAATGTTTACCATTCCCATGAGTCCGTCTGCAACATAGCTTATATATTTATTAACAACCTCAGCTGCTGCTTTATCGCCCTTTCTTGCAGCATCAAAGGCAGTTCTTCCGCTCACCTTGCCCTCTTTTTTAGCAAGCTCATTCATAAGAGAGTCGGGACATTGTTTTATTTTTTCTTCTGTCTGTCTTATAAGAGCAGTTACCGAAGCATAGCATTCCCAGCAGCCTTTATTTCCGCAGCCACAAGGAATTCCGTCATGCACCAAGGTCACATGACCAAGTTCGCCTGCTGCGCCATTAAAGCCATGGTGGATTTTTTTATTTATTATAATTCCGCCGCCGACACCTGTGCCAAGAGTAATGAGCAAAAAGTCATTTACATCATTGCCGCTTACATAATATTCGCCATACGCCGCCGCATTTGCATCATTTTCAATATTTACTGGAAGATTTATATACTTTCTAAGCTCCTCTACAATGGGAGTGTTTTTCATTCTAAGGTTATTTGCATACACAACTACGCCATTTTTGCTATCAATTGTTCCAGGGCTCCCTATACCAATGGACTTAATGTCCTCCATTTTAAGACCTGCGTCTCTAACCACTTTTTCGCAAAGCATTGCCATGTCCTTTACAATTTCATGATAATCTCTTTCTTTCAGAGTAGGGGTTGATGCGCTTGAGAGAATTTTTGCATCATCATCAACCACACCTGCCGCTATATTAGTTCCGCCCAAATCTATTCCAATATAATACATTTTACCTTTCGTCCTTTCATTAACTCTGCCATTATATTCTACCACAGGTTGCCAAAAATTGCAACAACTTATTCCTTTTTTTCCAAATAAATTTCCACATTATACCTTGGGCGATGCTTTACTTCAAGATAAATTTTCCCGATATACTGTCCAACAATTCCGACAGAGAGCAAAACAACTCCTCCCAAAAACCAAAGCGAGAAAATTATTGATGTCCAGCCAGGCACAGTTTTGCCAACTATAAATGACACAAGAGCATAAAGTGCCGCAACTATACTTAACAAAACTGCCGCAATTCCAAGTCCCGAAATCATATACATCGGCTTTACACTAAAGGAGGTTATTCCATCTATTGCAAAGCTTATCATTTTAGAAAGGGGATATTTTGACTCTCCTGCAAATCTCTCACTGCGGTCATAGTAAACTGTTGTGGCATTATAGCCTATTAAGGGAACAATTCCTCTTAAAAACAAATTTCTTTCCCCATATTGAGAAAGCTGTCTGACTGCACGATTGCTCATGAGTCTGAAGTCTGCATGGTTATAGACAGTTTTTACACCCATTGCATTCATAAGCTTATAAAAAGCCAGAGCAGTATTTCTTTTAAATGCAGTGTCAGTTTCTCTGCTTTTCCTTACTCCATAAACTATATCAAAGCCGTCATGGTATTTATCCACCATTTCTTCAATTACGTTTATGTCGTCCTGCAGGTCTGCGTCTATTGACACCATTATATCAGCGTTTTGCACTGCCGTCATAAGTCCTGCAAAAAGTGCATTCTGATGACCTGCATTTCCTGCTAATTTCAAGCCTGTTACATATTTATTTTCAGAATTATATTTTGTTATAATATCCCATGTTGTATCATAACTTCCGTCATCTACAAACAAAAGATAGCTGTCGGGAGAAATTTTTCCCTTTTCTATCATTTTATCCATAAACAAAGAAAGTCTTTTTATGGTTTCGGGAAGAACTGCTTCTTCGTTATAGCATGGGACAACAATTGACAATATATCCATATTACCATTTCCTTTCATCAATATACATTTTCTTACTTTTTCTCTATTGCCTGTAAATAATCAAGGTCTGAAAGCTTATAATTTTTAAGACAGGTTTCTTCAAAAGTGACATATTCCCCATCCTCAAAAGCAGGTTCGTTAAAGTAAATTTTATCCTCTAAAAAGCCCACTGCAAAAAGAGTGTGTGGGTATATTGTGTATCTTACCATAACACCTTGAGGATTTTTTATAAGTGCCTCTTTTATTGCCAAAGCCGCTTCCTCGTCACTTTCTGCATTTATATAGGTTGCCCCCCGCCACTGGTCATATTCCTTAAAATAAGGAGAGTCCTCCGAGATTGCTTGGGCAAAGCTTGCGTCGGTCTCAGCTATTATGTCGGCATGCTGAACATATTTAGAATCCCCTTTTCTTGAATTTATGGTTGCCACAGCCTGGGGCGTTACATAAAGTCCTGTTGCATTTGTAAGCGCCATTGCGTAGCAACATACCCAGCAATATCCGCTTCCGTTATTTTCAAACCCCCACTCTTCTCCCCGTTGTGAAAAAAATGGTGTTTCCCCGTCGTATGGCAAAAATTCAAGCTTTTTAAAAACATCGGGTTGGTCTTTATTCTCCTCATCATTTTCAAGCTCGTCAAAAATTTGTTCCTCTTCTTTTTCGTAATAGGATTTTAAATACACATCTGTGTTTTTAGTTTCGCTATTCCATTCCACTTTTGCCTCTGTTGCCTCTGCAAGATTTCTCAAAGGAAGATATGTACTGTCATTTACAATTATTGCAGGGTGAGACAAGGGCATATTTTGCGAATTTACCAGCGCCTGAGCTTGTCCTATAACAAGGCTTATTTCAAGCTCATCATCCCACAAAACTACCTCTTTTGTTTTTTCATGCCATATAATATTCATGCCGAGCATATTTGCCATGATTCTTACACCAATCATGGTTGTAGCATTGACAAGTATTGCATTTTCCTGTCTATCCTCGGTTTTTGAATGTATATATATTATTGTGTTATTCTCTGATGCAAAAACTGCAATCTGCTGCACAAAAATAAGTGCTGCAAAAAGCATTGCAATTATCTTTTTCATTTTATTCTACCATTCCTGAAAATATATTAAAATCTACAATTATATATTATAATATACCATAGGAAAAGTCAACCTGCCCACTCTAAATGTAACATTTTTTTAATAATTTTCACGTCGTCTTTTCTTTCTTAATTTGTTTCGGCGTTCTCCTCTTTCCCAAGCCTCACGCTCCTTGTCAGTTTCTATGATAAGTTCAGGCACAGGAGCGGGGTTTTCATTTTCATCAAGTGCAACCATTACAACAAATGCTTTGTTTATCAGACTTTTTTCACCATCTAAACCCTCAACATAGGTCTTTACGCACACCTCCATTGAAGTCCTTCCCACATAGGTTATTTTCCCCGTAAGCACAATACATTCGTTTGAATAGGCAGGCGCTTTAAATTGCAGGGTATCCACCACTGCAGTTGTGACATTTTTTCCCGAATGTCGTCTTGCAACAACGCCTGCCACAACATCTATCCATTCCATAAGCTTTCCGCCAAAAAGACGATTGTAGCCATTCATATTTGCCTGAGTCAAAAGCTGTACCTGCTCAGTATAGGAATCCGAAACCTTCTTTTTTTTCATATCTTGAAAACATTCCTTTTTCTTTATTCCCTTTTATCAGTCTGGATTTATTCAGACTTGTCCCCATAAAAAAACTGTTTTTTAAAAATCTACATTTAAAAATTTTTACAAAAACAGTTCTTTTTATACAAGTTATTTTATTTTTGCGCCACAGGACGAGCAATATGCACTCTCAATCCCATTCTTTGCTCCGCACTCTTGGCATACAACAACGTTTTTCGTGTCGGTTATTTTTGATTTAAGCTCTTCATTTTCCTTGTAAAAGGCTTCAACCGTCTTTAATTTTTCGGCAATTTCTTCGGGAAATTCAGCTCCGTTTTTATACTCATCATAAACAAAATTCCCCACCTCTGCCAAAATCTTTTTAATTTTTGACTCATTAGCTCCCACCGTGTAGCTAATCTTGGTTTTGTCAACCACTTCGCCCGTCTTTTCCACCGCTACCGAGGTGAGTCTTTCTGCCTCCTTAATTACTTTTGTCGCTGTTTCTTTGATTTTTGATACAAAATCCTCCATTTTTATTTCCTCCTTATACTAATAATAAAATACAAAATTTATAATCACATATTTAATTCATTGTTTGTTTATGGCTTTGAAAATCTTCGGTAAATATATGACTTCCTTCACCCTTTTCTTCGTCGGTGTGATAGAAAAGGTAGGAATGTTTCTCGGGATTAAGCGCCGCCTTTATTGATTCTATTCCAGGATTACATATCGGTCCTGTAGGCAGTCCCTCTACATAATATGTGTTATATCCCGATTTTGTTTTTAAGTCACTAAAAAGCACACGGTTTACATCGTAGAGTCCGTCCGACGCTACATACACAACCGTTGCATCAATCTGAAGCTTCATATTGCTTTTTAACCTATTTTCAAAAACTCCTGCTATTGTGGCACGCTCGCTATCTACTCGTGCCTCACGCTCCACCATAGAGGCTTTTGTTATGATTGTATATATGTTGTCATAGTCTGATTTTACGCTCTTGTATTGCTTATCAAATTCCTTTAAAATTCTGTCTATTACATCATATGGCTCATCATCTTTATAAAACTCATAGGTCGATGGGAACAAAAATCCCTGAAGTCGATATTTTTGTCCCTCTTTTTGGGGAATTTTTTCTATAAATTCATAATCGTAATCTGCATTTAGCGCTTGTTCTATGCTTTCTTCATCGCCAAGTCCCAGCTCCTGCATGCGTAATTTTATATTCTCTACCGAAAAGCCCTCAGGGATTACAAGCTTTACAGTTTCCTTTTTTGCGCCCTCGGTTGTTAAAACCTTTATGAGCTCGGAATAATTCATGCCTTTAGAAAGCTCAAAATCTCCATATTTTAATTTGTCCTGATTTTTCGAAATAAGGGTTTTTAAAATAAATTTATATTTTTTTGAAATTACGCCTTCGTGTTTAAGTTTTTGGGCAATTGATGCTGTGGAACTGCCCTTTTCTATTGTTATTATTGTGTTCTTTTTTACCCTGTCAAAGCCAAAGAATATGTTAAAGAAAGAAACAAAAACTACCAAAAACACTAAAAGCGCCGTAAAAAGTTTATTTTTCTTTTTTCTTTTCTCCCTTTTTCTTCTCCGAAGACGTATATCTTCCAAAGCTTCTTCATTGCCTTTTTGAACATTCTCATCTTGCTTTGGAAAATTATTTTCCTCGTAGTTTGTTTCATTTTCTTCCATTTTTTCACCTCTGCCTTTCCCTTCACCCAAAGCAGTTTTAAAAAATTTTAAAGGGTAAGATTTTTTAAAATATAAATTTTGTTAATTTGTTTTATTTACCACACAAAATCAAATTCAAGGTCGCCTATTCTCACAGTGTCGCCCTCTTCTATTCCTTTTTCTTCAAGTGCGTCAATTACACCACGATTTTTTAAAGCACGCTGGAAATATTGCAAGCTTTCCTCATCTGAAAAGTTGACACTGCCTCCTACTGCCTCTATCCACGAGCCTGAGATAACATACACGCCATTATCTATTGTTATTTCAAAGCCTTCTTGAGTTGTATCTATTCTTGTTTCCTCCTCAAGATCCATTTCAGGCTCATAGACAAGAATGGGCGGAAGCTTTTGTAAGGTTGCATAAGCCTTTTTCATAAGCTCATCTACGCCCTTTTTGGTTGCCGCTGATATTTCAAAAAGCTCATAGCCTCTTTTTTTAATCTCTGCCTTAAAGTCCTCATACACCTTTTGGTCTTGTATTATATCAATTTTATTTGCCGCAACAATCTGTGGTCTTTTCTCAAGCTCCATGTTATATTTTTTTAATTCCTCATTTATAATATCAAAATCCTCAATGGGGTTTCTTCCCTCTATTGAAGATACATCTACAACATGGATTAAAAGCCTTGTTCTTTCAATATGCCTTAAAAACTCATGACCCAAGCCTACACCCTCGCTTGCACCCTCAATAATTCCGGGAATGTCTGCAAGCACAAAGCTCATATGCTCTGCAAGCTCCACCACACCGAGATTTGGCTCTAAGGTAGTAAAATGATAGTTTGCAATTTTGGGGTCTGCCTTTGTAGTTACCGAAAGCAGGGTGGATTTTCCCACATTAGGAAAACCTACAAGTCCCACATCGGCAAGGAGCTTAAGCTCCAAAACAACCTCTCTTTCAATTCCCGGCTGACCATTTTTTGCAAAATTCGGAGTTTGCCTTGTAGGGGTTGCAAAATGTGCATTTCCCCAGCCGCCATTACCGCCTTTTATTAAAACCACATCTTCATCAGGGTCGGAAAGGTCGGCAAGCACACGATTAGTTTGTGCGTCACGCACTATGGTTCCGCAAGGTACATTTATTATAACGTCCTCGCCTTTTTTTCCATTGCAGCGCTTTCCTGCTCCGTCGCCGCCTTGAGAGGCTGCATATTTTCTTTTATATCGAAAATCCATAAGGGTGGAAAGTCCTAAATCCACATGAAATATTACATTGCCGCCCTTGCCACCATCACCGCCATCCGGGCCACCCGCTGCAACATACTTTTCACGATGGAAAGCTATTGCTCCATTTCCGCCTTTGCCTGATTTTATCACAATTTTTGCCTTATCTACAAACATTTTATATTCCTTTCAAACTTTATTAAAATGAATAGATAAATGGAAAGAATAATATTAAATTTTGCAAAAAATTTATACCATTTCTCTTATCTATTATCTTTTATTTCTTATCTGTTTATGTGTAATTGCAAATCTAAAATTTTGCAATTACACATAAATCTTACGCCAAAACCCAGTCACGCATCCACTTTAACATTTCCACATATTCAGTGCTCACCGCAGTTCCGGTAAGCACTGGATAGAATGCTATAAACAATGCCACCACTACAGCTGCATATAAAATCGCCGCATACTTTACTTTTTTATTTTTTCTATACAACGTCAAAATCATGCATCCCGTCATCAGAACCACAAATGGTACCGAGGGAAAATAGTGATACATAAACATCGTTCTTTTTACCAAAAACCAAGGAAGGTAATTTGCAGCATATGCTATAAGCAGGAAAATGGCATTTTTGTCTTTTTTCTTTATTGCCATTACCACCATGAAAAGCGCCGACAAAATTCCAACCCACCACACTGCAGGATTTCCAAAGGCGCTTATTCCTGCCTTTGTGCCATCTGCAAAGCTTTTTGAGTAGTACCAGACAGGGCGCATTATTATGGGCCATGTGGAGCAATGTGACGAATAGGGGTGCTCGCTTTCCACTACTGTCTTTCCGTGATAGGTTAAAATATCCACCTGATTTTTCCATATAGCACCTATTCCCTCGCCATTTGCCTGAAGATATGGAATGTAGGAAAGGGCATAGATTACTATTGGAACTGCCACAAAGAACACAAGGCAAAAGATTATTGTCTTTTTTGCATAGTCGGGGAACACCCCCACAGTTTCGCTCTTATCAGGGCTATTTTTAAATTGCTTATACTCCATATATCTTCTCAAAAGACTCATAAAAAATATCAAAGCAAGTCCGACTGCTGCATATATTCCTGTCCACTTGCAGGCTATGGCAAGTCCCATAGAAATTCCGCAAAGTCCCAAGGGCACAAAGGTCTTTTTAAGAGGTGTATGATAAAAGCTTTTTGAATAGTACCAATACATAAAAAGGTACATCAGCATAATAAAGAATGTGACATACACATCTATAGTTGCTATTCTTGTCTGGGCATAGTGCATGAAATCGAAAGAAAAAATAACAGTTGTTATAACGCAAAGCCAGCTTTTTTTCAAAAGCATTTTTGCCATAAGATACATTAAGGGTACCATAAGCACACCAAAAAGCACACCTACACATCTCCAGCCAAAGGGGTTCATGCCAAAGGCTCTTATGCCTAAAGATATAAAGAATTTGCCAAGCGGAGGGTGAGTCCATTCATAAACATGGAGTTTTTCTATAAATTCATACGCAGTTCTTGCATGATATATTTCGTCAAAATAGGTGCTGTTTTCATAAGTTTGTTCCTGAGGCACCAGCATATATTCATCAAAAATTCCGCCACAGTCTGCCATATTTTTTGCCATCACCATATTTCCTTCACTGTCAAAGAAACAAAGCTCCCTTAAAAAGACAGTATCAGTTGCAGAAATTACGGCATAGTTTGCAAAAGTGTTCTCAAGGCTTGTATCCTTCCAGAAAAATACAGATGTATTATTTTCCTCAACACCCTTTACAAAGCTGCCATTTTCGTCATATAGCATAACCGACATACGTCTGTTTTCGTCCAAGGGATATGCTCCAAGAAAATAGCGTATGGACTTTATTTTAGTTTGTTCTTCAAAAATAATTTTAATTTCCTCGTTCGGATTTATTATATAATCACTCTCGGGAGCTCTTTTGTCGCCAAGATTTGAAAATCCGACAAAGGCATAAGCTACGGTTAACGCAACCATAAAAAGAACGTCAAGACGAGTAATCTTAAATTTCTTTTGTGGTTCTAAAGTTACACTTCTTTTTACCCTTTCTTTCCCAGCCGCCTTTACGGGATTTGGAATTTGTATTTTTATATCCTTTTTAGGATTTTTTATTGCATATATTAAAAATGCATAAATTGCCAGATTTATTATGGATGCAACGGTCACAATATTCGAGCGAAAATATGCCGACGGGTCTTGTTGGTAAATAAAAAGAATAAAAGCAGTGTTAAAAAACTGTGACGCTGTAACTAATGCATAAAGCCAATATTTTTTTATGTCGCTTGCCTCAGCAAATGCAAAAAGCATAAGCACTATTGCTGGGAATGCATAGCGTTCGTGCATTTTTGTTGAGAAAATAAAGGTTGAAAAGCACAAAAATGCGGCGGTAAGGAAATATTTTCTCTCGCCCTTTTCTCTATGCATAATATAAAATGATGCAAGGGTTATCAAAATTAAGAATATATTACCCATGATGCTTGTAAACAAATTAAGTTCTGCCCAATTCTGACCAAATGCCGCCCACAAATTAAAGGCATTGACTGTTGCATATGGATAGGATGCCAAAGTGTTTGCGTATTGTTTTGCCACCTCGCCTATTCCAAAAGGCAATGCTAAAAGCACCACAATTCCAACACTTACTATTGCGCCTATTACGCAATTTAAAAGCTTTTTAAAATCAAAATTTTTTATTGCCTCATCATATGTGGCATACATTAAAATGGGGGTGAACATAAAGCTTTGAGGCTTTATAAATATTGCAATGGCAAAGGCAAAGTATGCCCACATAAGCTTTTTTTGTTCTAAAAGCAAAATCATTGCAACCACTAAAATTGTCATAACCGAGTCAACCTGTCCCCAAAGCGAGGAATTTAGTATTGTTACGGGGTTAAAAATTAAAAATGCCGAAAGCCATGATGCATTAACAGACATTTTTTTCTTTGCGTAAGAATAAAACAGCAGTGCTGTCGCACAATCGCACAAAATTGCAGGAATCTTAATTAAAATAAGCTCTGCCGCACCTGATGCGGAAAATGTATTTCTTATCATTCCGACAAGCCAGAGAACATACATATATCCAGGGGGGTAGTCAGTAAAGGAATCGGAAGGATAAAATGCCGCAAAGCCATCTTTGAAAATCATATCCGACCAGGCAATAAAGCAGCTTATATCGGTAGAATGTCCCCTATAAGCAGCAGCACATATAATTCTTATAAAAAAGCCTATAGCAAGCAAGCAGAAAAAAATCTTATTATTATTGCTCTTTTCCATTACCTTTTTACCTGACAAAAAATTTGAAGAAATTATAATTAAAACAAATAAAATTATTAAA
>JAZURZ010000029.1:0-3594 GCA_045606465.1 Clostridia bacterium
AGACCGCTTGGCCTCCCGACTTTATATTAAAGTAGTATCAAAAAACAGGTGTTTTTAATTAATTTATACTAAGGAGGCAATATAGTAATGATCAGCAAAGCTTTTCAGAACATTGTAACACAGATGGCGGAGGTTTTCCCAAAACGATTTGGTATTGCAGATGCACAAGGGTTGGTTTTAGCTGCGAACGGTCCCGAATTGCCGGATGAGATTGTAGAAGAATTAGTGTATGCAGTAGGAAACAACGATAAATTGTTCTTTAAAAATGGTTACACTGTAAGACTTATTGCCGGAAAACCTTACACTGAATATATTGTATATGTAGAAGGAACGGACGAAATCTCAAAGTATTGTTGTAACGCTATCACTGTAGCGGCTAATAATGTTCGCTATTATTACGATGAAAAGTACGACAAAACAATTTTCATGCAAAATATTATTTTTGATAATATGCTTGCTTTTGACTTGCATCAGAAGGCACATGAATTGCATGTTGAGATAGATATTCCAAGAGCTGTCTTTTACATAAAGGTTAAAAAGGGAGAAATTGGCATATACGAAGTTATAAGAAACATTTTCCCGGACAAGGACAAGGATTTCATTGTCAACATTGACAGCGAAAACATTGTTCTTATTAAAGAACTAAAAGAAATTGTTACTCCTGTTGAGTTAAATGCTATGGCTCAATCTATTTTGGATACCATTAATGCAGAAACCATGCTCTCAGCAGTTATTGGTGTAAGCACAGTTGCAGAAAATCTTGACCAGCTTAATAATGCATATAAAGAAACACAATTGGCTATTGAGGTGGGCAAGGTATTTGAAGAAGAAAAGCATATATTAAATTATGAAAATCTTGGTATAGGAAGATTGATTTATCAACTTCCCATCAAGCTTTGTGAACTTTTCCTTCAGGAAGTTTTCAAAAAGGGAGATATTACATTATTGGATAACGAAACAATACTTACAATTAATAAGTTCTTTGAAAATGATTTGAATGTTTCGGAAACCTCAAGACAACTTTTTGTACACAGAAACACCCTTGTTTACAGACTGGAAAAAATTTACAAGCTTACAGGGCTTGATTTAAGAAAGTTTGACCAGGCTATAGTATTTAAGGTTGCAATGATGGTGCATAAGTATCTTGTATCCAATTCAATGAAGATATAAATAAAAAATCACAATAAACTGTACCAAATAAAATTGATACAGTTTTTTGTGATTTTATAAGTTTTTTAAGAGGATGTATATATGATAGAATTTATAAATGTAACAAAAGAATATGATAATGGCACAATTGCGTTAAAAAATGCAAATATACGCATTGAAAATGGCGAATTTGTATTTTTGGTAGGCTCAAGCGGAGCAGGAAAAACAACTATAACAAAGCTTTTGATGCGTGAAGAAAATGTTACTGAAGGCGAAATATATTTAAATGATATTGATATTACAAAGCTCCCACACAAAAAGATACCATTTTTAAGACGTCAAATTGGTGTTGTTTTTCAGGATTTCAGACTTCTTGAAGACAGAACTGTTTATGAAAATGTTGAATTTGCAATGCAGATTGTAGGAGCATCTAAACGTGAAATAAGAAGAAGAATTCCAAATGTTTTAAATCAAGTTGGTTTGAATTATAAAGCAAAGATGTTCCCAAGGCAGTTGTCGGGAGGAGAGCAACAAAGGGTTGCTCTTGCAAGAGCTCTTGTTAACAAGCCTATGATTTTAGTGGCAGACGAGCCTACCGGAAATTTAAATCCCAAGACAGCAATGGAAATAATGGAAATTTTCGAATCAATAAATGCTATGGGAACTACCATAATTATGGCAACCCATGCAAAGGACATTGTTGATGTAATGAAGAAAAGAGTAATTGAAATATCAGATGGTGAGGTAGTCCGTGACGAAATCGGAGGTGTTTATCAGAATGAATCTGTCGAAAGTTAGTTATTTCTTTTCACAAGCGAGAAAGAATATGGTCAGAAATGGTCTCATGACAATAGCATCACTTTTTACAATAACAAGCTGCTTGCTCATACTTGGACTTTTTACTGCACTGACCTTAAATGTAAATCATATAAGTAATCAGATAAAAGATCAATGCGAGGTACAGTTGTTTCTTACTCAGGAGGCATCAGATGCAAGAGTTGTTTCTATAAAAAGAGAAATAGAAGCAGTGTCCAATGTAAAAGAAGCTGTATTGTTCTCAAAAGAAGATATGCTCAGGTTTGCAAAAGAAGATATGTTTGAAGGCAAAGAGGATCTTTTGACTGGTTTTGAGGGAGAGGAAAATCCTTTTAGCAATTCCTATAAAATAACATTAAATAATATTGAACTTACTTCCGAGACCGTTGCACAATTAGAAGCACTTACGGATGTTGAACATGTTGAAAATAAGCAGGATGTAGTTAACACAGTTATCTCAATATCTAATATTGTAAGGAAGCTAAGCCTTTTTATAATGGGATTGTTACTCGTTATAGCTATTGTAATTATTGCAAACACTGTAAAACTTACTGTCTTTAACAGACGTAAGGAAATCAATATAATGAAATATATTGGCGCAACTGATCGTTTTATAAGATTTCCTTTTATTGTAGAGGGTGTTTTAATAGGATTTTTAGGTGCGTTATGTGCTTTTGGGTTGATGTCGTGGGGATACTTGACATTGTTGGGACTCATAAAGGCATATGGATTTGATATGTTTGAACTAATAGGATATGTAAATATTGTTCCACCAATGATAATTTTGTTTATATCTGTAGGATGCTTGATAGGTATTGCGGGAAGTGCGATATCTATGAGAAAATATTTAAAAGCATAGGAAGTTTAAAGTTATGAAAAAGAATATATTTTTTAATTTGATAGCATTGATTTTATCAATGATAGTGCTTTCTCCTTATGCAAATGCAGCAAAAAGTGTAACTGAATTAAAAAAGGAAATGGCAGAAAGGGAAGAGGCACGAAAAAAAGCAGAAAAGGAAATAAATTCAAAAAAAGAGGAACGTGACAAGCGTATTCTTGAAAGAAATAGTCTTGATTTGGAAATTTCAGATTTAATGGGAGATATTGATGATGCCCAAAGCGTAATTGATGAAAAGCAAACTCAAATTGACGCAAAGCAAAGCCAAATTGATGAGCTTACACTTATCATTGAGGAAAATAATGACAAGCTAAAAAGACGAATGAAGGTTATGTATGAATATGGTACATCTTCATATTTAGAGCTTATTCTTGAGGCAAAGGGCTTGAGCGATTTTTTCAGCCGTATATCAGTTGTAAAGGATATTGTAGCACATGATAGAAATCTTATAAATACATATGCTACTGCCAGAACAGAGATTGAAAATGCAAAAATTCTTATAGAAGAAGAACAGCAGGAACAAATTGAGGCAAGAGATATTCTTGAAAGTAAAAAAGATAAACTCGAAACCCTTCAAAATCAAAAAGAAGCACTTATTAAGGAATTAAATTCTGATATAAGTGTTCTTGAAAAACAAGAAGAACAAGCCGAAAAGGACTATAATAGCTTACAGGCAGAACTTCAAAAAGCCTTATCTGCTCAAGGCAAAAGCAGCGTAACCTATATAGGCA
>JAZURZ010000030.1:0-4708 GCA_045606465.1 Clostridia bacterium
ATTGTATATATGGATAAAAGGTCTTCTGCCCTTGATATTTTACTTGTCGCATGACGGCTAAAACACTCTATTGCATCCTCTTTTATCATGCCGCAGCCATCATCAGTTACTTGTATTCTCTTTATGCCGCCACCCTCAATTTTGACAGTTATAACTGTAGCGCCTGCGTCTATGGAATTTTCCACAAGCTCTTTCACAACTGAAGCAGGGCGTTCTACAACCTCGCCTGCAGCAATCCTATTAGAAATTTCGGTTGTCAGTTTTTTTATTATTCCCATATTTTCACAACCCTTCAAAATATCAATTCTAAAGCTCCTTTGCCCTCGCAGATAACTCATATAGCTTATTTGTCGCCTCAATGAGGGTATAGGTGCCCACATCCATATTTTTAAGCTCCTCTACTATCTCTCTTGAAAATGCATCTGAAAAATCCATCTGACTTTCCTGCGCTTTTGGTTCGGGATATGAAGATTCTTTTTTAAAATGAGTGTCATTTCCTTCTATGTCCTTTAAAATTTCCTTTGCACGAAGAATTACATCTTTCGGAATCCCAGCCAATGCCGCAACCTCAATACCGAAGCTGTCGTCGGTGCCTCCCCTTACAATTCGTCTTAAAAAGGTTATCTCGTCACCACGTTTTTTCACTGCAACGCTATAATTTTTTACACCCTCTAAAAGATTTTCAAGCTCGGTAAGCTCATGATAATGTGTCGCAAAAAGAGTTTTTGCACCGCATTTTTTCGCATCATGTATACGCTCTGCAATTGCCCATGCAATGGAAAGTCCGTCAAAGGTGCTTGTGCCTCTTCCTATTTCGTCTAATATTACAAGTGAGTTTTTGGTTGCATATTTTATTATAGCCGCAACCTCTAACATTTCCAGCATAAATGTGCTTTGTCCCGAGGCAATATCATCAGATGCTCCCACTCGTGTGAAAATTCTGTCTGCAGGCGTAATTTTTGCATAGCTTGTCGGCACAAAGCTTCCCACCTGTGACATCAGGGTTATTAATGCGACCTGACGCATATAGGTGGATTTTCCTGCCATATTAGGCCCTGTTATCATCATAAGTCTTGAATCTTCTGTGTTAAGAGAGGTGTCATTTGGAACAAACAACACATCTTTAAAGCTTTTTTCCACAACAGGATGGCGTCCTTGTTTTATTACAATTTCGCCGCCTGTTGACATTTCGGGCATAATATAATTGTTTTTGTAAGCAACTGTGGCAAAGGATGCAATAACATCGGCAGCAGATACAATTCTGCACGCCTCTTTAAGTCTTGCATATTCTAAATTTATATTGTCTAAAACTTTTGAGTAAAGGTCTTCTTCAATTAATTTTATTTTGTCATTTGCTCCTAAAACCATATTTTCCATTTCTTTAAGCTCAGGAGTTATATATCTTTCGCCATTTACAAGGGTTTGTTTCCTTATGTAATGTTCTGGAACCAAATCCTTATATGAATTTGTTACCTCAATGTAATAGCCGAAAACCTTATTGTATGCCACTTTTAAATTTTTAATCCCTGTCTTTTGTCTTTCCTCAGCTTCAACACGAGTCATCCAGCCTCGTCCTTGGTTGCGTATATAGCGAAGCTCATCAAGCTCTCTGCTATAGCCCCCCTTTATTATTTCTCCCTCGGTTACTTCCTCAGAGATTGAAACATCAATTAAGTTTGCCACATCCTCCAAAATGTCAAGATTTTTGCCCATTTCCGACAAAAGGGCACTTTGGGTTTTCATAAGTTCTTTTTTTAGTTCAGGTAATACAAAAAGAGAATTTCTTAAATTTAAAAGCTCATAGGTCTTTACATTTTTCAAGGATATTCTGCTTACTATTCTTGCAATGTCATATATTTTTGAAAGTGCTTCTCTTATTTCATCACGCAAAATAATATTTTCAAAAAGCTCCTGCACAGAGTACAGTCTTTTATTTATCTGAATTGTATTTGTCAAAGGCTTTTCGAGCCATTGCTTTAAAAGTCTTGCTCCCATTGCAGTTTTGGTTTCGTCCAGCACCCACAAAAGCGAGCCCTTTTTCTTTTTATTGCGCATACTTTCAGTAATTTCTAAATTTCTTCTGGTGGCAGGGTCAATTTCCATATACTGCGAAACCTTATATTTCTCTAATGAATCTATATATGTAACGTGTCTTTTTTGGGTATGCAAAAGATATTTTATAAGTCCGCATACCGCTCCTTTTTGTACAGAATCAAGACAAACTTCATTTTTAAATTGTTTTTTTAATATCTCGTCTGCATCCTTTATAAAATACTCTTTTTCCTCCACTACAGGCTCTGATAAAAGGTTTTGTTCAAATAATTTTTTATATTCTTTATAAGCATCAGAATTTATAACAATTTCAGCAGGAGAATATCTTGCAAACTCACTTTGTACATCATCGTCATTATCAACGCTTGTAACAAAAACCTCACCTGTTGACACATCTGAAAAAGCAAGACCGCAAACCTCTTTTTCTTTATATATAACACAAAGGTAATTGTTTTTTGTGCCATCAAGCATGTCCTCTTCAATAACAGTTCCAGGAGTTACAATTCTGACAACCTCTCTTTTAACTATTCCCTTGGTGGTTTTGGGGTCTTCAACCTGCTCGCATATTGCCACCTTGTAGCCCTTTTCCACAAGCTTTGCAATGTAAGAATTTGCACTGTGATGGGGTACGCCGCACATAGGGGCACGTTTTTCAAGACCGCAGCTTTTTCCTGTCAGTGCAATTTCTAACTCTCTTGAGGCAATTTTTGCGTCCTCAAAAAACATTTCGTAAAAATCTCCCAGACGATAAAACAAAATGCAGTCGGAATATTCTTCCTTTGTTATAAGATATTGACTCATCATTGGTGTCATTTTCAATTCTTCCATTTTATCTTCTCTTGCCCCCCTTTTTTTACTAAAAAACCTCTAACCCTTTGCCTTTTTTAAAGGGCAAAAGGTCCGTTTTTTTACTTTTTTAACTTATCTGAAATTAAAAGTTTATAATTTTTTTAATGACAGCCGCCGCAGGTTGAGCAATCATGCGTGCAGCTTTGCTCTCCCATTATATAATAGTTTAAAATTCCATTTACTTCTCCAACAAGGTCATCTACTGCCTTTTTGGTTTTAATATAATTTTCTATTACAGGGGATTTTTTAAGCATTTGGTCAAAAGCTTCGTTATTTTTCTTAATTGCCTCTTCCTGACTTATTTTTCCTTCCTGCATATCACGAGATAAATTCATTCTCTGAAGATTAAACTCCTGCAAAAGCTTTACTGCTTGCTCGTCATTTGCCTGAGTCTTTTCTGCTTCTTTAAAGTCCTCCATTTGCTTTGATGCTTTTATCATTTCTCCTAATTCATGTGCTTTTTCTTTTATTGTCATAATTTTTCTCCTTATATTTTAAATTTTACAATTTTATTTTTATTCCTCTTTTAAAACTCCATTTAAACTCCAGGTGTGTGCCTCAACAATTAAAACCTTTACATATTTACCTTTAAGACTTATATCACCCTTGAAGTTTACTATCTTTGAGCTTTCGCATCTTCCCGAAAGAGTATCGGGATTTGTTTTGCTCACTCCATCTACCAAAACATCTACTACCCTGCCAACATAGGCATCGTTTTTCCTTTTGGATATTTCATTTTGCACCTCTAAAAGGCGTTGGAAATTTTTGTGGATTTCCTCCTCCGACAAAACAAAGTCAAGCTTTGCTGCAGGAGTTCCCTGGCGTCTTGAATAAATAAACGAAAAAATCTGGTCAAATTCCGCCCGTTTTAAAACATCAAGAGTTTCTTCAAAATCCTCATTTGTTTCGGTGGGAAAACCCACTATAACATCGGTTGTGAGCAATATCTCGGGAATACTTTTTTTAACCTTTTCAATTTTTTCAAGATATTCCTCTTTTGTATAACCTCGGTTCATATCAGATAACACCTTATCAGAGCCTGCCTGAAAAGGAAGATGCAGCTGGGGACAGATTTTTTCACACTCTGTCATGGTTTTTATAAGCTTGTCGCCAAAGTCCTTGGGGTGTGAGGTCATGAAACGAATTCTTAAAACTCCCTCAATGTCATTTACCATTTTAAGAAGGTCGGAAAAATCTATGTCCTCTTCCAAGTCCTTGCCATAGGAATTTACATTTTGTCCCAAAAGACAAACCTCGCTTACTCCCTTTTTTACAAGTTCCTTTATCTCGGAAATTATTGCTTCGGGCTTTCTGCTTCTTTCTCTTCCTCTCACATATGGAACTATGCAATAAGAACAAAAATTGTTGCAGCCATACATTACCGAAACCCATGCCTTGTTGTCATCATCACGCAATATAGGCAGATTTTCGGCAATTTCACCATCTGAATTTTCTATTGACACTACTCTTTTGTTTTCCTCTATCACTTTATAAAGAAGCTCGGGAAGCTTGTAAAGAGCATGAGTACCAAATATTAAATCCACATGGGAATAGGTTTCGTTTATTTTTTTTGTTATATGCTCCTGTTGAACCATACAGCCGCAAAGTGCAATAATCATATCAGGGTGCTTTTCCTTTTGGTGCTTTAATATGCCAAGTCTTCCAAAAACCTTTTGTTCGGCATTTTCCCTTACTGCACATGTGTTATATATAACAAGGTCTGCAGCCTCAGGCTCAAAAGTAAATTCAAAGCCTGCCTCAAAAAGCATTCCCCTTATTCTCTCGGTGTCATTTTCATTTTGCTGAC
>JAZURZ010000031.1:0-15651 GCA_045606465.1 Clostridia bacterium
GATCGACACGAATTATTGAGGCCTTTACAGTAGAGTATGACTTAAAAAATGACAAGGCATATGCAGAAACCTGTGCGGCAATTTCCCTGATGTTTTTTGCACAACGTATGATGCAATTTGAAAATGATGCTGTCTATGCAGAAATTATAGAAAAAATCCTATATAATGGTATGATGTCAGGTCTGTCATTGGACGGAAGCTCATTTTTCTATGAAAATCCATTGGAAATAGATTTAAAAAATAATTTTCGTTTCCGCTCAAACGATGAATGTGAAAAATATGCCCAGACAACAAGAAAAAGGGTATTTGAGTGTTCCTGCTGCCCGCCTAATTTAAATCGTGTATTAGCATCAATCGGCGGTTATATATATGGCTATGAAAATGATACCATTTATGTAAATCAATTTGCCGGCTCTACAGCTCATATAGGCCAAATGAGCGTAATTCAGAAAACTGATTATCCTAAAAATAACGAAATTAAATTCATTACAAAAAATGTTAAAAGACTTTGTATAAGATTGCCGAAATGGTGCAAAGAGTATAATATTGATGCAGATTATGTTATCTTAAATGGATATGCCGTAATAGATAATCCTGACAAAGAAATAACAGTTACATTTGATATGACACCATTTTTGGTACAAAGCAATGTAGGTATATATGAAAACAGTGCTAAGGTGGCTGTTTGCTGCGGTCCTTATGTTTGTGCTGCCGAATCGGTAGATAATATAGAAAATCTTCATAGCATTTTTATTGATAAAAAATTAAAAGCTGATATCAATTATTCGGATGATATGAGCGGTTTTGTATTAAAGGTAAAAGCTTATCGCAAAATTACTGATGAAAATCTTTATTCAAGATACACGGAAGATTTTGAAGATTTCATATTAAATATGATTCCTTATGCGGCATTTGCTAACAGAGGTGAAAGTAATATGTGCGTTTGGTTTAATGTAAAATAAGCGTATGCAAAGATTGATGACGAAGGATTGTTCCGCATTATTGCAAAAAATGGTGTCCCCAAAAAGGAAATAGAAAATTACATAATTGAAAAGCAACAAGGTATTATAAATATGATACAAAAAAATAAGAGAGTTTTTTAAAACTGTCTTATTTTTTTAAAACCTTTTTATATTTTTATTACAAATGATTTTTATTTATAAAGAAGCAGGTCTTTTTTTCTTGTAGAAAAAAGAAGAAAAAATCCTCCCAAAGAAGTCAAAGTTTCTGTAAAGGGGAAGGTAAGCCACACATAATTAAGTCCCCCAAACTTTGCAAAAAGCCATGCAAGCGGTACAAAAAGAATTATCTGCCGCAGGATGGTTACAAAAATACTCTCAAGATTTTTTTCTATGCCCTGAAAAAAGACAGGTAAAAGAAGTGTAAAAGATGCAGGAATAAAGCTTGTCCCTATGATTGGAAAGGCAATTTTTCCTATTGATAAAATTTGCACATCCTGAGAAAAAAGACCTAAAAGGGACAGGGGCGCAAAAATAAAGAAAGCCGCCGCAACGAGCATAAAAATACAGGTTACAAGACAGGAAATTTTTAAAGTGTCAGCTATTCTTTTTTTGTCATTCATGCCATAATTAAAGCTTATAACCGGCAAAATTGCCTGTTCCATGCCCATTAAAGGAATAAAGAAAAAGCTTTGGAGCTTATAATAAATTCCAAGGACAGTGACCGCAGCTGATGAAAATGCCCCCAAAATAAGATTTAAGCCAAATATGTAAAAAGTGTAGAGTGATTGCATAACTATATTGGGAATAGCAGCGCAGTAAATTTTTTTAAAGACAGAGAACCTAAGCTTGCATGGACGCAAAGCTATGACGGGGTTTTTTAACACGCCAATTATAGAAATTATCATTGCAAGAATCTGCCCTGCCACAGTGGCAATTGCCGCTCCTTTTATTCCAAGCTCAGGAAAGGGACCTTTGCCAAAAATGAGAAAATAGTCAAAAACTATATTAAAAATTGCACCAAGAGAAAGTGCAATCATAGGTATTTTCATATTTCCAATCGCCTGAAGAATTTTTGTGCAACTGCTTTCAATGAATAGACCAAAGGAAAAAATCAGAATAATTTTTCCATATGAGACTCCGTCTGAAATTATTTGAAAATCGTCAGAAGAAATTTTAAAGTAGGGAACAAGTATAAAAAGACACAAAGTGGCAACTAAAAGCCAGCTTAAAAAGCCTAAAACTATGCCGCAAAATGCTGTTTCCTCTGCTTTGCTTTGATTTTTTTCTCCTAAATGAATAGAAACAATTACATTGGTGCCGGAGCCCGTGCCTGTGGCAAAAGCAAGCAAAATCAACTGCATCGGGAATATTATGGAAAGTGCTCCAAGTCCTGACGAGTTATATTTTGCAACAAAAAGGCTGTCGGTTATGTTATACATTGCTTGTATTAAAAATACCAGCATCATGGGAGGGACCAGCCTAAGAAGCACTCTTCCTATGGGCTCGGTCCCTAAAAAATCAGATTTTTTCATAAATTTTAACCATTACTTTAAATTTTGTGAATTATAAAATAAAACTGCTACATTTACACGATTTATTGGAGAGCCTATAGAAAAGCCTTCAACATTGTCCAGAATATTGTAATCTCTTGCTACCCAAATGTAAGCGTCAGGATAGCCACCAAGGGCATCAAGGTCAACTCCATCACAAAGACCGCAGATTGAAGTTATTATTTTAACTGCCTGCTCATAGGTTACGTTGTTGTCAGGAGCAAAGCAGTTGTCGCCAATGCCTGAAATTGCACCTTTATCGACACATGCACGAATATATTTTGACGCCCAATGAGATGCTGCATCAAAAAAGGTGCAATTGTAGTCAGAAGAAAGATTAAAAAGACGTGCGGTCATGGTAGCAAATTCGGCGCGTGTTATGTTATTAAACGGACGTATTGTTCCGTCCTCATAGCCTGAAATAACTCCTTTAGCTTTGCAAAAATCAAGCGCTTGCTTTTGCAAGGTTGAAAGGGAGTCTTCCTCAGATGCACAAGTGCCGGAGATATTGAGTGTAAAGTTTCTGGAAATTATAGCCATTCCGTTACTTTCAACTTCTGCTGTAAGAGTGTGAGTTCCGCTTGGCAAAGCTGAAATGTCAAGTGTTTTTTCGTAAGGCAAATCTGAAACTGATGCCGCCCACTCGCCATCAATGTAGTAATTAACTTTTGGCAGGTCATCGCCATAAATATGAGGATAAGCATAAAGAGTAAGGGTTTTAGAATTTGCAATGATGGTATCATTAATTTCCTCATAAGCATACTCGACTTTGTTTTGGTAGCTATTTTGAATAAACCATGGAGCCTTGGTTGCCTCATTATATGCATTTTTTAATTCGAAACAGCCCTCGAGGTCATAGTAGTTATTCTCATATGATATATTTTTATTAAAATATGCAATTAATTTAACCTGAGGATAAACTATTGGTATCATACTATACATACGCTTTAGGGAGGTCACCGCCCAATCGGTGTGATAGGAATTTATCTCGCCACGAGTGTAGTAAGCAGAACCACATTCTGCAAGCATAATTGGCTTTCTGTCGCCATAGCGTTCGACAACATCGCTTATGAGTATAACGGGGTCTGCCGCATCTCCTGCTTTATAAACAATAGGATTATGGGACTCAGAAACCGGCCATTCTTTTGCTCCGAAATAGCGATTTGCATAGGCGGATACGCCAATCCAATCGACATATTCATCGCCGGGGTAATAATCATCAAAGTCAATGCTCCATTCAGATGTATGAACCACACTGTAAACTGTAGCAATATTTGAGCCTATATTGCGTGTGGCATTTGCAATTTTTCTGAAAGCTTGAATGTAAAGGTCTTTATCTGCCTTATTCTGCCATATGTTTACCTCGGCACCAATTCTTAAAAATATAGGAATATCAGTGTATTTCCCGAGCATATCCGAAAGGGAGTTTATGTAGTAAGTATCATTTACTATAGAGCTTAGCTGAGCGCCCTCCTGGGGGAAATTTAGAGCAAGCTCAACCGCGTTTTTTTCTTCTCTTGCTTTTTTAAAAATGTGTTCAGGCCATGTAAAATCAGTGCTCTGACCATATTCTAAGTACATTAAAATCATGGATTCATTTGATTGATATTCTTCACTTACCTGACCATACAAAACACCCTTTTCGGGCTCATTTGGAGCACTAAAATAGCTTTGGGTTTCGGTGGTGGGAGAATAAAGCTTAAGTTGAGGCTTAAATTGTTTTGCTTTTTGCCTGGCTATTTTTACCCCGTCGCTCCAACCCATAAAAGTTCCATAGGGAATATATTTTTCAAAACATTCCCCTGCCTTTATATGATTTTCAATGCCGCCAAGCTCTTCATAAGCATAGCCCATATCATAAAGCTTTGAGGCAATTATTGTGTTAACCTGCTCAGTCTTCTCTTCATTTTCAAGTAAAGCGACAATGTCACTTCCTGCAGAAATCAAATCGTATTTGTCGCCACTTATCTGAGCTTTTTCATAGCGGTCTGCCATTGCCCAGAAAGCGTGTGGAAGCTGATAGGCAAAAGCTGTTAAAGAAGAGGCAAAAATACTGATTGTTGTGATAAAAATAAGTCCTCTTTTTTTCATATATCTTGGTCCTTTTTTAAAAATATTTTTCTCTTTATACGAACAAAAACGCCCCATATCCAACGCTCTTTTACCCTTAAAAAGGCATAAAGATACAAGAGTGGACTGCGGCAGGGAATAAGCTTGTCATTGCGGCAGATTGAGGTTACAATTCCTACTATCTGACTATGCTTAATTCCATGCTCACGTACAAATTGATTGTCACCGCACATGGTATAGGTGTTATCTTTTTCAACCTTTATAACTCGATGCAAAACAAACTGACCATTCTTTCGTCGATAAAGAGGTAAATCATATTTTTTTAATCTGGGGGGAGCAGTTTTTAAAATAACAGAATCGTGACCCGGACGCAAAAGAGGAAGCATACTTACTCCATTGGGAGAAAAGCATATTTCTTTTCCGTCTTTTAATTGTTCTTCAATTATAGGCAAAAGCTCCTCCAGATTTACCCTCATTTTTTCGTTCATTTTAATTTATCCTTTCGCCAAATTAAAGCTTTTATAAAAGTAAATCTGCACCGGATAGCTTTTCAATAAATTCGTCTATATCTTTTTTTGCAGTTTCTGCATCTATGTCATATTCTTTTAAAATTGCATCAAGCAATTCCTCTTTTGTGGCACCCTTTTCGAGCAATCTCCAAAGAAATGTTCCTGCAGTATTTATTGTTATTATGCCATTAAAGTTAATAGCTTCATCTCCGACTGCAATAACAATGCTGTTGCCAGCAACCTGCCTTAATATATATCCGTCCTTGATTTTCATATCACAAAGTCTTCCTTTCGTATGATTTAGATTGTGTATGGTGCTTACACACTAACCCAAGATATATTATAGCATAAAAATTTTTTTTTTACAATACAAAATTAAATCAAGCTATTGCATTTTTTAAAAAAGTGCTATAATGTAGTTACCACACGAACTTGAATAGTATTTTTGCGCAGGATTACGCAGATTCAATTTGTGTGCTAGCAAGGGAAGTCATACATTTTTTCGGTGTGTTCAGACTTCGGTTGCGCACGCTTTTTTAATTTGTGCGGGAAAGAGGGATGAAAATTATGGCAGAATATAAGGATATGTATTATAAAATGTTTAATAAAATGACAGATATTATTGAAGAATTAAAAGAGCTTCAGTGTCAAATGGAAGAAATGTATGTAAATACTTGTGAAAATGATAAGAAAAAAGAAATGGAATGATGTAATAGTGCTTACATAATAAAAAAATGAAAGGGGGAAGGGTAAGGCCTTTATCCTTTTTTCTTCTATGGTTTTTTACATAAAGATAATAGTTGTTTTTTGGTAAAGTATTGTGTATTTGAAGAATTTGTGATATAATAAAATCGACAAAGTCGATTTTAGATAAATTCGTTTGATAGCGAGCAAAATTTGAGCAAGCTCAGCCAAATGTACTGCGTATGCTAAATGTGATTGGCACGCTTTTGACGAATTTAATTTGGCTGATCCGAGGGAGCCATTTAGCTATCGAATAAAATGAGATAATTTAGCTTTGTGCGGAGTACAAAATTTAGCTAATAAGTCAGGTATTTAAATCGTACGTTTTTTATAATTGATAGAAAATTTAAAAAACAAAAGAAAGGTTATAAAAAGCAAAGTGGAAAACAATTACAAAAGGACAAAATTTGCTTGCTATATGACAAATGTAACAATGGCTTTTACTGCATCTGTTTCGCCTATACTATTTGTCACATTTCATGAAACATATAATATTTCATACTCGTTATTAGGATTTCTTGCAGTAATAGGCTTTGGAATTCAGCTGGTAATAGACCTTGTGTTCAGCTTTTTTTCGAAGTACTTTAATATAGCAAAAATTGTAAGGCTTATGCCTTTAATTTGTTTTTTTGGTATGATGATTTATTCAATTATGCCTGCACTGTTCCCCAATGCAGCATATTTTTGGATTCTTTTGGGTACCTTTGTTTTTTCTGTCTCGGCAGGTCTTTGCGAGGTTTTAATAAGTCCTCTTATTGCGGCAATTCCTTCGGAAAATCCTGACCGCGAAATGAGTAAGCTGCATTCGACCTATGCGTGGGGAGTTGTGGGAGTGGTAATTTTAAGTACCTTGTTGTTAAAAATTGTCGGAAATGAAAAATGGTATTTTATGACAGCTTTATGGTGCATACTTCCGCTTATAACCTTTGGTCTGTTTTTAAAGTCAAAAATGCCTGAAATGAACATTTTCTCCTCTTCTGAAAAAAGAGTGTTTCCGAAAGGGATATTCCTTTGTGTAATGTGCATTTTTCTGGGTGGGGCCTCCGAGTGTACCATGACTCAATGGTGCTCGGGGTTTTTAGAAAAGGCGGCAGGAATACCAAAGGCTTACGGAGATATTTTCGGACTTGCCTTTTTTGCCTTGTTCCTGGGGTTGGGGCGAACCCTTTATTCAAAATACGGAAAAAATATTTTAAGAACACTGACTATTTGTATGTCAGGCACTGTGGTTTGCTACCTGATTGCCACCATAAGCAATAATCCAACAATAAGCCTTATAGGATGCGTCCTTACAGGATTTTCAACATCAATGTTATGGCCCGGCACATTAATTCTCATGGAGGAAAAATATCAGTATGTAAGTGTGGGGGCATATGCTCTGATGGCGGCAGGAGGCGATGCGGGAGGCGCTATCGGACCACAGCTTGTGGGAATAGTAGTTGATTTGGTAATGGAAAGTAATTGGTCAGGAAATATAGCTGCTAAGTTTTTGTTATCCGCAGAACAATTTGCAATGAAGACAGGACTGCTTGTTGCAACCTTGTTCCCTATATGTGGCGTTATATTATTAGCATATATGATGAAATTTTATAAAGGAAAAAAGATGGTCACAAGATAAAAATTACATAAAAATTAGAATATAAAAATGGAGAAGATTATGAAAAAGCCTGATACTACAATTGAATATATAGAGCCGGGCTCTTTGGCTGAAGAAGCAGGTTTAAAGGCGGGCGATAAGCTTCTTTTAATAAATTCAAACGAATTTTATGATATTTTAGAATACAGATATCTCATTTCAGAGGAACAGGTTGAACTTGAGGTTTTAAAGAAAAATGGGACAATTGAGATAATAACTATAGAAAATGATTATGAGGATTTGGGAATAGAATTTAAATCAGGAATTATCGCCGATGCAAAAAGCTGTCGGAATAAATGCATTTTTTGTTTTATTGACCAGCTTCCTAAGGGCATGAGAGAAACAGTCTATTTTAAGGACGATGATACTCGCCTTTCCTTTTTGCAAGGAAATTATGTAACCCTTACAAATATGTCAGATGAAGAAATTAAGCGCATGATAAAAATGCGGATTTCGCCTGTAAATATTTCGGTGCATACTACAAATCCAGATTTGAGAGTAAAAATGTTAAGCAACAAAAATGCAGGCAAAATATATGATATTATGAAGCTTTTTCAAAAAGAAAATCTTTTCATGAATTGCCAGATTGTACTTTGCAGAAACTATAATGACAAAGAAGAGCTTGATCGCACGATTTCCGAACTTGAGGAGCTTATGCCAAATGTGCTTAGTTTGTCTGTGGTTCCTGTGGGTTTAACCTCTCACCGAGAGGGACTTTGTGAGCTTATGGCATATGATAAAGAGTCGGCAACTGAAGTCGTAGAAAGAGTAGAAGCATGGCAGGAGCGTATTTTTAAAAAGCATGGTACAAAAATGGTGTATATAGCTGATGAATTTTATCTGATGGCACAAAGAAAAATTCCCGATGCATCAGATTATGAAGGCTTTCCTCAAATAGAAAACGGCGTGGGTTTAATAGCCTCAATGAGGGAAGAATTTGAGTCGGCATGCGAGCTTATAAAAAAGAAAGAACGCTCAAGAAAGGTTTTAATAGCAACAGGCGAGCTTGCATATGATTTTATAAAAGAATGTGCAAAGAAAATAGAAAATCTTTGCGATGGGGTGAAAATTTCGGTGTGCCCTATAAAGAACAATTTTTTTGGCGGTGGGGTAACAGTCTCGGGATTGGTTTGCGGCTCGGATTTGATAGAACAACTAAAGGACAAGCCAAAAGCTGATATAATAGCAATTCCGTCGGTTATGCTCCGTGACGGAGAGGATATTTTCCTTGACGATGTAACCTTGGAGGAGGCAAAAAAAATATTAAAAACTCCAATTGTTGCAGTAGATAATGACGGGTATGATTTTGTAGAAAAAATTTTAGACGAGGAATTGTTTTGATTTTTAAGATAAGGAGAATTTTAAAGTATGAAACCTTTGGTAGCTATAGTGGGACGTCCCAATGTAGGAAAGTCATCACTATTTAATAAAATATCGGGGCAGAGAATAAGCATAGTAGAAGATACCCCGGGAGTTACACGTGACAGAATATATGCTGATGTGAGCTGGCTTGATAAGTCCTTTACCATTGTGGATACAGGTGGAATTGAGCCTGCAGGAAAGGACGAAATTCTTGTTCAGATGAGAAGGCAGGCAGAACTTGCTATTGAAATGGCAGATGTGGTTGTGCTTATGGTTAATGTAAGGGACGGAGTAACAGCTACCGACCAGGATGTAGCAGCAATGCTTAAAAAAGCAAGAAAGAAGATTGTGCTTGCAGTAAACAAGGTAGATAACGTAGGTGAACCGCCTATGGAATTTTATGAATTTTACAATCTTGGGCTTGGTGACCCTATTGCAATTTCCTCCACACATGGTCTTGGCGTGGGTGATTTGTTAGACGAGGTGTGTGCAGCATTTCCTGATGATGCAGATACCGACGAGGACGAGGAAGAAATAAAGGTTGCAGTTATAGGAAGACCAAATGCAGGAAAATCTTCCCTAATAAATAAAATTTTAGGTGAGGAAAGAGTAATTGTTTCCAACATTGCAGGAACCACTCGTGACGCAATTGACTCGCATTTTGTCTGCGGTGAGGACAAGTTTTTGTTTATTGATACAGCAGGACTTAGAAAACGTGGCAAAATCGACGAGGTTGTGGAACGTTATAGCGCAGTGAGGTCATTGGCTGCCATTGACCGAAGCGATGTTTGCATTATAATGATAGATGCAAACGAGGGAATGACAGAGCAGGACACAAAAATTGCAGGCTATGCACATGAGCAAGGAAAGGCTTGCATAATAGCAGTGAACAAGTGGGACGCTGTGGAAAAGGATTCAAAAACCATGAACGCTTTTAAGGAAAGAGTGCGTGAAACCTTTGCATTTATGTCATATGCATCAATTCTTTTCATTTCTGCAAAGACAGGGCAAAGGGTAGAGAACTTGTTGGGAGAAATAAAGCTTGTAAATCAGCAGCATAAAAGAAGAATATCGACAGGTATGTTAAATGACATTTTAAACGAGGCAATGGCAAAGCAACAACCACCGTCAGACAAGGGAAAGAGATTGAAAATTTATTATGCAACTCAAGCTTCAGTTGCGCCGCCGACATTTATTTTATTTGTAAATTCAAAGGATTTGTTTCACTATTCATACTTGAGATTTATAGAAAATCAGTTCCGTGAGGCTTTTGGTTTTGATGGAACACCTTTGCATTTTATAATAAGAGAAAAAGCTAAAAACTAAAAAGAAATGGAGAAAAAATATGTTGTATCTGGTTGCAGTTTTAGTATGCATTATTGCATATATTTTAGGAAGCCTGTCAAGCTCTATCATTATTTCAAAGAAAATAAGCGGTGAGGACATAAGAAACGAAGGCTCGGGAAATGCAGGCGCAACAAATATGTTGCGTGTGCATGGAAAAAAAGCAGGGGCATTGACTCTTTTGTGCGATGCACTAAAGGGAGTAGTTGCAGTTTTAATAGGTGCTCTTGCAGATACAATTGTTTTATCAGAGCTTGGTGAGGTAACAGGCTTTTTGGCAGGGAATTTAAAATATATAGCTGGTGTTATTGTGGTTTTAGGACACGGTTTTCCAATATTTTTTGGTTTTAAAGGGGGAAAAGGTGTTGCAACAAGTCTTGGAGTTATGCTTATTCTTGACTGGAAAATAGGTCTTATGGTAGCAGTAATTGCATTACTTGTCATGATTTTTTCAAGATATGTTTCCCTGGGCTCAATAATAGGAGGAGTTATATATCCTGTTTCGGTGCTCTCATTTATGATAGGGAAAAATAATATTAATTGGGTATATTTTATATGCGCATTAATTCTTGGAATTATTGTTATAATAAAGCACCATGCGAATATAAAAAGACTTATTGCGGGAAATGAAAACAAGCTTTTTTCTAAAAAGAAAAATGGAGGAGAAGCATGAAAATTGCAGTTATAGGCTCAGGAAGCTGGGGAACTGCGGCAGCAATTTTGCTTGCAGGCTATTCCCACAAGGTGTATCTTTGGAGTTGGCAGCAGGCAGAAACTGACAGACTTAATTTATATCGTGAAAATAGAGATTTTTTGCCGGGAGTAAGGCTTTTGGACAATATAATATGCACTCATAACATGGCTGAGGCAGTGGAGAATGCAGAGCTAATTGTGACGGCGGTTCCCAGTCCTGCCACAAGAACGACAGCACGCGAGCTTGCAGAATATGTAAAGCCTGGTCAGGGAATTGTAAATCTTTCAAAGGGTTTGGAGGATGACACTCTTTTAAGACTTTCCGAGGTTTATGAAAAAGAAATTCCTAAAGCCAAAATTGCAGTAATGAGCGGACCGTCTCATGCAGAAGAGGTAAGCCGAGGCTTGCCCACTACAAATGTTGTAGCGTCGAAAGATTCTTTTTTTGCTTCCTTTGTTCAGGATGTTTTTATGGGGGAAAATTTCAGGGTTTATACTGGTTCTGACATGATTGGTGTGGAACTTGGAGGAGCTTTGAAAAATGTAATTGCGCTTTGTGCAGGAATTTGTGATGGTCTTGGCTATGGTGATAACACCAAGGCGGCTTTGATGACACGAGGTATTGCCGAAATAACCAGACTTGGAGTGAAAATGGGGGCGGATAAAGACACCTTTTCGGGACTTTCAGGAATTGGTGACCTTATTGTGACCTGTACCAGTATGCACAGCCGCAACAGACGGGCAGGGATTTTGCTGGGACAAGGAAAAAGCTTAAAAGAAACTTTAGATGAAGTAAAAATGGTGGTTGAGGGAGTTAATACTGCAAAAGCAGCGTATGAATTGAGTCAAAAATATGATGTATCCATGCCTATTGTTTTTGAGGCAAATGAGATTTTATATAACAATAAGGACGCAAGAAAAGCAGTATATTCTCTTATGACTCGTGACAAAACTCAAGAAGGATTTTAAAAAACAATAAAAGGGAGAAAAAGCCTTTGAAGGTATATGATTTTGACAAGACAATTTACAAGGACGACAGTACAGTGGATTTTTATTTCTTTGCATTAAAGAAACATTTTTCTGTTGCTCTTTTGTGGCCGAGTCTTTTATGGGCGGCTTTTTTGTGGTGTGTAGGATTTATTAATAAGACAGGTTTTAAACAAAAGTTTTATAAATTTCTTACCAAAATTGATGATATTGATTTGCTTTTAGAAGAGTTTTGGGACAAGCATGAGTATAAAATAAAGGATTTTTATAAAGAAAATCAAAGTCCCAATGATGTGATAATTTCTGCATCTCCTGAATTTTTGCTAAAGCCTATAGCAAAAAGATTGGGAATTAAAAATCTTTATGCTTCAAGGGTAGATAAAAAAAGCGGACGCTATACAGGAGTAAACTGCTGGGGCGAAGAAAAGGTAAAAAGGTTTTATCAAGCCTTTGGAAATGATGCAAAAATAGAGGAGTTTTATTCTGATTCTTTATCGGATGCACCTCTTGCGTGCATTTCAGAAAGTGCATATATTGTCGTGGGTGACGAGCTTATTTCGTGGGAGGAATACAAGCCCAAAAAAGGGAAGCTTGATGCGTTTTTCTCCCGTGAGTTTATCTTGTTTTTGATTGTAGGGGGAATTAATACTTTAAACGGAGTGTTGTTTTCATGGTTTTATTCTCTTTTTCTAAATCCTAATGTGGCATTTGTTGCAGGCTATATTACCTCTCTTGGAATTGCATTTTTGCTTAACAGCTTTTTCATTTTTAAAGAGAAATTAAAATTTGTAAGATTTTTTAAATTTTGCATATCATATATTCCTAATTTTATAATTCAGAATGTTATTGTAATTTTGGTATATAATATTATGGAAATAGAAAAGCTTATTGCATATGTGTTAGCTGCAATTATAGGAATTCCGGTGACATTTCTGGCGGTTAAGCTGTTTGCTTTTAAAAAATAAAAATTCCGAGGAAAAACCTCGGAATTTTTTTTGTTATCAAAATCTTATAAACTTTGTGATTTTTTTATGCAGGCCTCCATAGCGTCCATGATTGCTGAACGAAATCCCTTTTCTTCTAAAACCTTTACTGCTTCAATGGTTGTTCCTCCTGGAGAGCATACCATATCTTTAAGCTCAGCAGGGTGGATATTGGTTTTTAAAACCATCTTTGCAGAGCCTAAAACTGCTTGAGCGGCAAAGGTGTAGCTTTGGTTTCTGGGCATACCTGCCTTGACTGCGGCGTCTGCCATTGCCTCAATTAGCATGAAGACATAAGCAGGGGAGGAGCCTGACACAGCTGTCACTGCGTCCATAAGCTTTTCAGCCACCACCTCGGCTTCTCCAAGGCTTGAAAAAATTTGTTCTATTAAAGAAAGCTCATCGGGGGTTATATTATTATTGGGAGAAAGAGCTGACATCCCCTCTCCCACAAAAGCAGGAGTGTTTGGCATAACACGCACAAGCTTTATTTTTTTGCCGAAAGCAGATTCTATTTTTTCGATACTCTGACCTGCCGCAATGGAAACTATAATTGTGTCAGAGGTTATTGTTTTTTTAATTTCCGAGATTACATCATACAAAAATTGGGGCTTTACTGCCAAAAACAAAATTTCAGATTCTGCCGCTTCGCAGTTATCTAAAGTAGTTTTTATGCCATATTCTTTTTTGACATTTTCAAGAGTCAGCTCATTTTTGTCTGATGCTATGACAGCTTCGGAAGGATAAAGCCCTGATTTTACCATTCCTCCGATTATGGCAGACGCCATATTTCCCGCACCTATAAATCCTATCATTTGTAAATCAATCCTTTCATTTTTATTATTTTCATATTAATTTTTGCGCCAAAAAGCATAATTATCATACACGAATATGTCCAGAGCATAAGCAAAACTATTGCGGTCAAACTCCCATATATCTTAGAGTAATTTGCAAAGTTATTTATATATATGGAAAAAACCAAAGAAAAAATCAGCCAGCCTAAAATGGTAAATGCCGCCCCTGCCATGTGATAGCGAAAAGGGATTTTTCTGCCCGAAAAGCTTGCATATACAAGGGTAAAAAATAAAAACAAAAAAGCAAAAAATAATATATATTCTATTATGCTTATGTTAATGTCAAACCATGGGATATGGCTGTTTAAAAATGCAAATATGCTTTTTCCAAAGACAATTATTGCAAGAGAAAGCAATAAAACTATTACAAAAAGAAGGGTATAAACAAAAGATAAAAGTACATTTGTAATGAAAAATTTCCGCTTTGGTATGCGATAAATTGCTTTTATTCCTCGCTCGGTGGCGGCAAAGCCACGGGAAGCTGACCACAGAGTAGTGATTGCACTTATTGATATATGCGAAAGGTAGGGCTTTTTAAAAAATTCATCAACCACATTGTAAATAAAACTTTTTACTCCTGACGAAAGGGTTGTGGGCAGAAGAGAGAGTATAGCGTTTTTGTCAATGGGCAAAAAATATTGTGCAGCTGAGAGCAAAATAATCATAAATGGTATTGCTGAGAGAACAAGATAAAATGTAGCTTGTGCAGCATAAACAGTTATATTTTCACTAAGTCCCTCACGAATAAAGCCAAAAAGCTTTTTTATCAGTTTCATAATATATCTTTCCTTTTAATATATTGTGCATATAAATTATATCATACATTTGTAGCTTTGCCAACAAAAATTTAAAAAATAAAATTTCAATTGAATTGATATGCAAGCAAAAGTCAGAGTCTTTTGGAAGGGTATATTTCTACAACACAAATAAAAACAATCCGCAAGGGCAATGCCCTTGCGGATTATATTTTCACAAAGAATTTTTATTATTCTTTTCCTGCTAACTTAGCAAGCTTAGCATACTTAGCTTCTGCATCAGCCTTAGCCTTAGCAAACAATTCCTTAGCACGCTCAGGATTTGAACGAGCCAATGAGTTGTAACGAACTTCACCCATGATGAAGTCTTCATAGTCTGCTACTGGAGGCTTAGAGTCGAGCTGGAATGGATTCTTTCCTTCAAGCTCTAATCTTGGGTCGTAGCGGAACAAGTGCCAATAGCCTGCTTCAACAGCCTTTTTCTCTTCGGTCTGAGCAATGCTCATGCCACCCTTGATACCATGGTTGATACAAGGAGCGTAAGCAATGATGATTGAAGGACCATTATAGCTTTCAGCTTCAATCATAGCCTTTAAGCATTGGTTGTAGTCAGCACCCTGAGCAATCTGAGCAACATATACATAGCCATAGCTCATTGCAATTGCAGCGAGGTCCTTTTTCTTAACAACCTTACCTGCAGCAGCAAATTGTGCAATAGCACCTGTAGGAGTTGACTTTGATGACTGACCGCCTGTGTTTGAGTAAACCTCGGTATCAAATACCATAATGTTTACGTCTTCACCTGAAGCGAGAACGTGGACAACACCGCCGAAGCCAATGTCATAAGCCCAACCGTCACCACCGAATACCCATACAGATTTCTTTGAAAGGTATTCTTTGTCTGCCAATACGTCCTTAGCTTCCTTAGAATTGAGATTAGCAATAGCCTTTAACAATTCTTCAGTTGCAACTCTGTTAGCCACGCCATCGTCCTTTGTTTCGATGAACTTGTCAATAGCAGGTTTAGCAGAAGGCTCGTCAGAAGCGATTTTTTCAAGCTTAGCAATGTTTGCATTTCTCAATGCTTTCTGACCTAAATACATACCGTAACCAAATTCTGCATTATCCTCAAACAATGAGTTTGCCCAAGCAGGACCTCTGCCTGCTTTGTCAGCACAATATGGGGTTGAAGGAGCAGAACC
>JAZURZ010000032.1:0-21600 GCA_045606465.1 Clostridia bacterium
CCTCTTTTATAAATATGTAATCCGACACGATGCAGGTGTTTTAATCTAAAACCGATTTTGTCAATTTCATTATATAATTTATGAACAATTTAAGTTCAAAAAACCTAATTTTCAATTGGCAAAATCAAATAAGATTCATCCAAAAAAATTTTATTATGTGCTATTCGAGAGTCTTCTATACAACTATATTGCCCCTTTTTATTACTATGACAGACATAGGTGTTTTTATCTGTAGGAGCAATGTCAATTCTTAAAAACTGCCCTTTCTTTATTAGAAAAGCATATTCATCAAAAGAAAACTCCAGCTCAATCTTTTCATTTTCTGTGTAGTTTCCTTTTTGATAGCACACAGAAGTTATATCATGTCTCAAAGAATAATCCCCTTTATCAGTATGTATGCCAATCATTACATAAAACGAAGTATCATTGCAATCCGACAAAATTGTAAGCTTTGCCTTCATTTTCCCTTTTACAAAAACATCTCTTTCTAGCGCTTCTGTATATATGCTTATAACATCATTTCTTTTACTCTGTTCTTTCATCCATACCCCTTCAGGATTAAATGAAGGTGGATTTTGTGGATTGTAGATTAGGGTCTTTACTCCATTTCCCAGCGAAATTACTTTTTCCTCCGACTTTTCTGCATAAAAATCCGACTGCCATTTATCTTCAAATGTGCGATAATAGGTTATCACGCCCGGTTTTACAAAAGGCTTTTCTTTTTTTCTTATGCTGTTAAGCCATTTAAGACGGTAATCATTTCCAAATTGCTCTCTTACAGAGGCTTCAAAAAATTTTATTCCGTTTTCGCCATCGTATATATCCCCGTGGTTATATGCAGATACTATCATTGCACATTTTTCTCTTGTTTCATCTTGCATTTCGCTCCACATTTTAAACATGCCGCCCACATAAAAATCATTATACCCAGTGGTAAGCAAAATAGGTATTTTGGCCTTAGATAAAGCGTCTCTAGCTTCGTTCCCTCCAAAACGTGTTTTCCAAAAAGGAGCATCAAAGCATTCTGCAGTGAGCATTTGCTCAAAATCTTCCGCACGCTCGCCCAAAACTCGTTCGGACAAATTTTTAATAGGGAATTCTGAAAAAGATTCTATTGTATGCGTTTTTTTCAGATTGCATTTATCCTTGTAAAGGGAAAAATGCCAATTGGCGTGCCCTCGGCGCATCTGTCCATTTCGGTACCATAAACGATAGCGTTCGCTATCCTGCACATCAAAAACAGCTCCTTTTATGTCATCTTCAAACGGCGATGTGCTATAATGAAGAGATGCCGTGTAACTCGCACCTATTAAATATATTTCACCGTTATAAAAACTTTGCTTTCGTATCCTCTCTCTTAAAGCAAGTCCATCTTCTCGTTCATGTATATACGGAACAAATTCTCCCGAACTCTTCCCCTGACCTCTGCAATGCTGAAAAACAAAAACATAATTGTTTTCTGCCCAAAAACGATTTTCTTTTGTAAATTTTTCAAGTAATTCTTCGGCAGTTTTTTCTTTTGCGTAGCCAACATATGGAGAGCGCGAAATTATAACTGGAAACTTGCCTTCTTTAGCTGGTTTAAGAATAAGCGTAAAAAATTGTTCATTGTCAAATTCGTAATACTCATAATAAGAAAATATATCCATAATCAATATTCCTCTTAACATTATTTAATTAATTAAATTGTTTTTTCAAAACAGCTAAATTAAATTCGCCATTAGCGTGCGAAGCACATTTAGCTACCGCAGTCAATTTAGCTGATTTCATCGAATATGAAATCATTATATAATTAGGTTATAGAAAAGATGCAAATCATTCTACCAGGAGTAAAAATGCTTGCTTGCAAGGGCATTTTTACGACGCCGTCAATTGGCATACACAGGCTGAAAGACTGCACAAAGCCGTCAGGCTTTTAAGAATTTTATAAAATAAAATTCTGTATATGCCAATTATATCACAAAAAAATGCAAAATACAATATTTTGAGAAAAAAGCTTTCTTTTATCAAGCAAAAAAATTGACAACAAATTATATTTATGTTATGATGTTTACAACTAAAAGCCAAAGGAATGATATTATGATTATCAGAAGAGCAACTGCATCTGACATCAAAAAAATAAAAGACTTATTAAATCAAGTGTTGGATGTTCACCACAATGCAAGACCTGATTTGTTTAAAGCAAACTGCAGAAAATATAACGATAATGAACTTAAAGAAATTATATTTGATAATTCAACCCCTGTTTTCGTTGCAGATGAAAATGGCGAGGTTTTAGGTTATGCTTTTTGCATTTTTGTCTGCCATGAAAATAACAACATTCTGACCGATATAAAAACTCTTTACATAGATGATTTATGTGTAGATTCTACTGTAAGAGGCAAAGGCATAGGAAAAGCTTTATATGATTTTGCGGTTGACGTTGCAAAGAAAAATGATTGTTATAATATCACTTTGAATGTGTGGTCATGCAATGATGATGCTCTTCGTTTTTACGAAAAATGCGGATTAAAGCCTCAAAAAATAGGCATGGAAATGATACTTTCCAACAAATGACAAGAAAGTCTAAATTATAATCCCCGAAGTCTATAATATCAAGACTTCGGGGCAATTTTTGTTCTTTTTTAATATCTGTTTCGTATTTTTTTTATTATATATCCATAAAGCAATATACCAACAATTAATATTATAATTCCAAGACTTGTAATATAAATCCAGGATTCTACAGAGCTTTCAATTTTTAAACTTTCCCACAAGCTATTTTGCAAAATCAATGTTTCTGGCTCCAGATTTTCAAAAAACAATGTTTTTATGCTAATGCTTTCAGGATACAAAATCTCCATAACTTCTTCATTCCAATCCAGCATGTCCTCAATATAAACTTCATTTTCAACAACATTTGTATTTGGCGAAGAATATGCAATATATTCAGCGTTTGCTACTGCAATTCCTTCCGAAAGCATGAAGTTTATATACTTTTCTGCAAGGTCTTTATTTTTTGTGCAAAAAGGAATACACATTGAATCTACAAAGATATTTGTGCCCTCCTCGGGATAATAAAATTTCAAATCCTCATTGTCGTCATGCATGGTAAGATAATCGCCTGCATAATATGGTGCAATAGCCGCAGAGTTATTCTTCATTTTGTTAAAGATTTCATCCATAACATAGCTTTGTATTAATGGCTTTTGCCGTATAAGACTCTCGGCAGCTTTTTCCCACACTTCGACATCGGTAGTATTTACATCTTCTCCAGCACGATAAATAGCGGTTCCAAATGCATCTCTTGGATTATTAAACTGCAAAATTTTACCCTTATATTTTTCGTTCCACAACAAATCCCAACTGCCTATATCCTCCTCATCTACCATGGTTTGGTTATAGATTATGCCAACCATTCCATAAGTGTAAGGAACTGAATATTCATTGTTTGGGTCAAAAAAGAGATTTTTAAAATCTTCTTTTATATACTCATAGTTGGGAATATTCGAAAAATCAAGTTTCTCAAGCATATTTTCCGATATCATTTTTTCAATCATGTAATCAGAGGGGATTATTACGTCGTAAGTTGCCGAGCTACTTTTTATTTTATTATACATATCCTCGTTGCTTGCATATGTTGTGTAATTTACCTTTACATTTATTCCGTATTCTTCTAAGCAATATTTTTCAAATTCTGCGTTTACATTAAGAGTTCCCTCGGAACCATCTGAGATATACTCTCCCCAATTATAAACGTTCAAGGTCTTAATCTCATTTTGGTCTGAGCAGGAGCAAAGAAAAATTGTAAGCAGCAAAAAGAAAGAAAAAAGTATTTTTTTCATCCTCTTTTTAACCTCCCTTCGGTTGTCTTTCCCTTCGAAGTTATATTTGAAATCATTAAAAGTATTGTCACAGCTAAAATCATAAGGGTTGACAATGCATATATATCAGGCTTTACCTCTTTTTTAGTCATAGAATATATAAGCAATGGCAATGTTTGAAAATCATTTCCTGTAGTAAAATAGCTTATTACAAAATCATCTAAGGATAGTGTAAAGGCTAAGATAAATCCCGAAACAATCCCAGGTAAAATATTAGGGAACTCTACTTTAAAAAAAGAATTTATAGGAGTACAGCCTAAATCCATAGCGGCCTCAGGCAACGCCTTGTCCATTTGCAATATTTTAGGTCTTACCGATAAAATAACATAAGGAAGACAAAAAGTTATATGCGCAATAAGCAGGGTGATAAATCCAAGTTTTTCCTCACTTTTAGTGAAATTTCCGATAAATACAAACAAAAGCATCATTGATATTCCCGTAACAATGTCAGGATTCATCATAGGAACATTTGTAAGAGAAATTATAGATGACTTCGAAAAATTGTGTTTAAATTTTGTTATGCCTACTGCTGCGGCGGTACCTATAATTGTGGATATACTTGCAGCGCTTATTGCAAGAACTAAAGTGTTTTTTAACGCATTAAAGGTATCGGGACTATTAAAAAGCTCCCTGTACCAATAAAGAGAAAAGCTTACAAAGCCTCCTGTATTGCTTGTGCTGTTAAAAGAGAAAAGCATAAGTACAACTATGGGAATGTATAAAATTGTAAAAATCAACGCAATGTAGCTTTTTGATAATATTTTCATGTTACTTAAGCCTCCTCTTCATTCGTAAATCTATTCATAATAGCAAGCGAAATAAGAATAAGCACCATCATCACCAATGAAATTGCCGCACCGACGTTATAGGTCATGGTGTTCTGGAATTGCCTTTCAATTGTGTCGCCTATAAGCTCAAAGGTTCCGCCACCAAGTTTTTGGGAAATATAAAAGGTACTTATAGAAGGAACAAAAACCATAGTTACTCCTGAAACAATTCCTGATGATGAAAGCGGAAGTATAACCTTTGTAAGTACTTTAAAATTGTTACATCCCAAATCTCCTGCAGCTTCCAAAAGAGCATTGTCAAGTTTTGAAATGGTGGTATAAATAGGCAATACCATGTATGGAAGAAAATCATACACCATACCAAAAATAACAGCGCCTTTTGTTCCTATAAGATGCACCTCTCCAAGAGAAAGAGCTCTTAAAATTGTGTTTAAAAATCCTCCGTCGTCCATTATTGCCATCATTGAATAAGTTCTTATCAAAAGATTTGTCCACATAGGAAGCATTATGAACATTATCATGATTTTTTGAGATGCCTCCCCACTTCTTGCAATTATATATGCTAACGGATATCCCACCAAAAAACATATAAAGGTTGCAATTACCGAAAGGCTTATTGAAAGAGAGAAAGTTTCGATATATTCTGAAAGCGCAAAAATGTTTTCAAAGGTAACGTTTCCCTCATAATTTGTAAAGCTATAATATATAACAAAAATCAATGGTGCCGCAATAAAAAGAATAGTCCATACTATGTGAGGAGCAGCCGCCAATCTGCCAAGTTTATTTTTCTCGTGCTTCACTTTTAATCACCTACCGTTTCAGTATTTGACAATTCTTCAATTTCGTCACTAAAAGTCGAATAATCTCCATATTGTCCCGAAAATTTTGACTTTTTCATTATATGTATCGCATCAGGCTCTATAAAAAGTCCTATTCGTGAATTTACATCTACAAAATCAGTTGATTGTATCATCCATTTGAAACCTTTTATATCCACTATTATTTCATAGTGAACACCTTTAAAGGTAACCGATGTAACAACACCTGTAAGCATACCCTCTTCTTCCCTTACAACATCTACATCTTCAGGACGTACTACAACATCTACCTCTTCTTTTTCTAAAAAGCCTTTATCTACACAATCAAATGTATGACCTGAAAAAGTAACCTTAAAATCTTCCTCCATCACGCCATCAACTATATTACTTTCGCCTATGAAATCAGCAACAAATGCATTTACGGGCTCGTTATATATGTCGGTTGGCGAGCCTATCTGTTGTATTTCTCCATCTGCCATAACAACCACTACGTCTGACATAGAAAGTGCCTCTTCCTGGTCATGAGTGACATATATAAAGGTTATACCTGTCTTTTTTTGAATTTTCTTAAGCTCGTTTTGCATATCCTTTCTTAGTTTTAGGTCAAGCGCACCTAAAGGCTCATCAAGCAATAATACTTTGGGGTGGCTTATAAGGGCTCTTGCTATTGCTACACGCTGTTGCTGACCTCCCGAAAGCTTGGTAACATTTTTTCTTTCAAATCCCTTTAATGCAACAAGCTCAAGCATTTCTTTAACTCTTTTTACAACCTCAGCATTTGGTTTTTTCTGAACCCTGAGAGAAAATGCTATATTTTCAAAAACATTTAAGTGCGGGAAAAGTGCATACTTTTGAAAGACAGTATTTATGCTTCTTTTGTGTGCAGGAACATCATTAATTTTCTTCCCATCAAATAAAATTTCACCATTATCGGGAGTTTCAAAGCCTCCGATTATACGCAAAGTTGTTGTTTTACCACAGCCAGAGGGGCCAAGCAATGTAACAAACTGCTTGTCATAAATATCTAAATTAATAGAATTTAATACCCTTTCGTCTTCAAAATTTTTAGAAATTTTCTTAAGTTCAATAATCTTTTTCATTTTTTCGATGCTCCCCTTTTTTTAAAAATAAAAACGACAGGCAATGTATAAACATCGCATGTCGTGAAAATTTTCATATGCAAAAATATGACATTATGTAGCATATCAAAAGATAGGTTTTTAGAGTTTAAGTAAAGATTGTTTACGCGTACTCTTATTGACCGTTTCACAAGTCGATGTGTGCATTGCACATGGTTATAAAGTAACCAACTTATAAAATTTGAGCTCTTAACTCAATCAATAAGGCAGCTTTAAGCTGCCAACCGAAAAAATCGGCGTTCGGCGTTCGACCCGGCTGTCCGTCTGGCCTTGGCTTGTTTCAAAAAAACAAGCGGTCGTACATTCTCACCCTTGGAAAATCTATCGATATATGCTTCCAAATGTTGATGATGTTTAGAGTATATCATATTTTTGACCTGATGTCAATATTTTATTTTTCAAAAAAATGAGGGCTTTAAAACCCTCATTACATTTACTTTATTGCTTTGTTTTTCCATTTTCCTATGTTATAAAAAATTGTTGTAAGAACAGCTCCCATAACCCATGAGATTAAAAGAGAAATCTGAATACATTCACATCTTCCAAAAGGAAGCTCCGGCGACCTTGTAGCGTATGAAATTCCATATGCTACAGGAACTCGTAAAGCAACTGTTGTGATCAAAGAAATCCACATAGGTGTCATGGTATCACCTGCACCTCGCATAATTCCCGAAAGGCTTTGGGTAACTGCAAATGCTATATACCCTGCTGCAAGAATTTTCATAAGATAATAGCTTGTATCCACAAGTTCTGCAGTATCAGTAAAAATTCCCATTACTCCTTTTCCGAACAAAAGAATTATTGCAGTAATTAATGTGGAACATATAACTGCCATGATGGTTCCTTGCTTCGCACCTTTTGTAACCCTGTCGTAAAGCCCTGCACCAACATTTTGTCCTGCATAGGTAGTAAGTGCCATTCCAAAAGAAAAGTTTGGCATCATTGCAAAGCCATCTACACGCATAATTACAACATTTGCTGCAATAAAAAGTTCTCCGAACTGATTTGTAAGGGACTGAACAATTATCATTGCAGAAGAAAAAATTGCCTGTGTGAGTCCCGAGGGAAGTCCTAACTTAACAATAGTTTTAATAAAACTACCCGCAGGCTTAAAATATTTTAAGGCAAAGTCAAAATATTCTCGCATTTTTGCAAGTTTAATAAGGCACAAAAGCGAAGATATAAATTGAGCAATAACAGTTGCAAGAGCAACTCCTCCCACTCCCATTTTTATAACTGCAACAAAAAACAAATCGAGAACAATATTTATAACCGTTGCAACAAGAAGATATATAAGAGCGGAAAATGAATCTCCCAAGCCTCTTATGACTCCGCTTAAAATGTTATAATATCCCATTCCTGCAATACCAACCAATGAAATCATCAGATAATCGCTACAACCATCAATAATTGTATCGGGAGTATTTAAAGCCACAAGTATTGGGCGTATAAAGGGTGATGCGACAACAATTAGTACAACACATGCAATTGCAGTTATTGTTATGCAATTACCTATTGTGTATGACAATTTTTCTCGGTTTCTTGCACCATAATACTGAGATACCATAATACTCGCACCAGCTGAAATTCCAATAAAAAGAACTAAGAGCATATTTAAAAGCGGTGCGGCACTCCCAACTGCTGCAAGGGCATTATCTCCTATGTATTTACCAACAACAATACTGTCAACTGTGTTGTAAAGCTGCTGCGCAATGTTGCCTATTATCATAGGCAGAGTAAACATAAGGATGCTTTTCCATGGGGTCCCCACAGTCATATCTGTAGGGGCATACAACTTTTCTAACACTATAATTTCACCTCTTGTATTCTATATGGGACTGCACACAAAATCCTCTTGTGCGTTTATTCTGAATTCATCTTCTTTGATATCACAAGAAAGGTTTTCTGCTATAATATTTCCATAGTCTGACCAGCATTTTGCAAAAGCATTCCCCTTATAGTTTGGTATGTTTACATTTTTTAAGCTTATATTTTTAAAGTGTGCTGCTTTTATAAATGCCTCTTTTTCAAAGCCCTCGCAATAGCTATAATCTATATCCTTCAAAGTTAAATCAAAAGGCAATATTCCATCGCCATAAGCATAAAGTCCAGTCTTTATATTTTCTGCTTTTATATTTTCAAATGTTATATCTGTAGGCGGGTTTCCCCTTTGCCATGGCTCGTTACCTGACAAATTAAGATGCAAAAATCTGTCTGCATTTTTTACCACGCAATCTCTTACAAGAATTTTTCCGGCAGGTTTTATAGCAGGTAAATCATCAGAAACAAAGTTTGTGTAAAAACAAAGCATATTATTTCTTGCAACCTTTGAAATCTCAGCACTTTTGGCTTTTTCTTCCTTTGAAAAGCTTCCTCTGAATTGGTATTTGCAGGGGCCATACACCTTGCAATCCTCAATTAAAATGTTATTTCCGCCAAATCTGAATGCGCTGCATGATGAGCTTATTTCACAATTTCTTATAACCACATCGACATTGTTAAATCCTGCTATGGCATCATCACCTGTCATCAATGTAGAATTTTCCATTATAACATTTTTGCAGGCTCTTGGATGAAGAGCGTCATGTCCGCCAAGGACAGTAAGATTGGAAAATTTTACATTTTCAGATTGAAAAATTGCATGCGCCCAATTCCCTGAATTTACAACTGTATATCCCGAAAAGCTTAAGTTTTTGCAAAAATGCATATTTATTGCATGAGGACCTCTGTAGCCTTCTTCTCCATCGGGATCAAATACATTGCCTCCGTCAATCAAAGAACCTTTTTCGCCTATAATTGAAACATTTTCGGCATAAGCGGCACGAATAATTCCATGATTCCAATAGCTACCCGCTGTATATATGTGTGACTTAAAACCGCCGCCACGTTTCTTCCACTCCTCCGGCCATGGCCACTTTGCATATGTATTTTGTTCTTCGGGCAATGGTTCTAATCTGTCATTATGAATATTATTATAATCTTTAGGGTTACGGCTTCCGAATATTTTTGCATTCTCAAGTAAATGCAGTGTCACATTTGAACGAAGGCGAATATCGCCTATAACATATTCTCCTGCAGGAACTGCCACCTCACCTCCGCCCAAAGAAAAGCAATGGTCTATAGCGTCCTGAAATGCTTTTGTCTGCACTTTATCATTTTGGGATACTGCGCCAAAATCAGTAACCAAAACATTTTTTTTGCACATTTTTTTCGTTCTCCTTACAATCATTTTACCCTAAATTCAGTCTGTTCTTCATCTTTAGGATTGCTTCTTTTACAGTTTCCTCGGCAGGACCTCCTATTATTTTTCGGTCGTTTACGCAGGTCTGCATGCTTATTGCGTTGTAAATATCTTCTTCAATTATATCTGAAAATTCTTTAAATTCTGATATTGAAAGTTCATCTAAAGCTTTTGATTTTTCTATCGCATAAAAAACCATTTGCCCCACAACCGAGTGTGCTTCACGGAAAGGCATTCCTTTTTTTACAAGATAGTCTGCAACATCTGTTGCATTTGCAAAGCCACCCTTTGCACCTTTTAGCATATTTTCTTTGTTTATCTTCATAGTTGCAATCATGTCGCAAAAGACCGGAAGACACAATTTCACGGTGTCAAGTGCATCAAAAATAGGCTCTTTATCCTCCTGCATATCCTTGTTATAAGCAAGCGGAATTCCCTTCATGGTAGTTAAAAGTCCCATAAGATGCCCATACACTCGTCCTGTCTTTCCTCTTATAAGTTCTGCAACATCAGGATTTTTCTTTTGAGGCATTATTGACGAGCCTGTTGAAAATGCATCATCCATTTCCACAAAGGAAAACTCATGGCTTGACCACAAAATAAGTTCCTCTGAGAAGCGACTTAAGTGCATCATTATAATTGAAAGACAATTTGCAAGCTCAATTACAAAATCTCTGTCCGAAACACCATCGAGTGAATTAAGAGTTACTGCATCAAAGCAAAGCTCTTTGGCAACAAATTCTCTGTCAAGAGGATATGTTGTTGCTGCTAATGCTCCTGAGCCTAAAGGCATTACATTGGTGCGCTTTTTGCAATCAACAATTCGTGATAAATCCCGATAAAACATTTCTGCATAAGCACACAAATGATGCGCAAAGGTTACAGGCTGTGCTTTTTGTAAATGCGTATATCCCGGCATTATGGTCTGGGTGTGCTCTCCTGCTAAGTCTAAAATCACTTCTTGGGCATGAAGCAACATTTCCGATATTTTATCCATTTCGTCCATAAGATACATTCTTATGTCAAGGGCTACCTGGTCATTGCGGCTTCTTCCCGTATGGAGTCTTTTTCCAGCCTCACCAATTCTGTCGGTCAGAATTTTTTCTATATTCATATGTATGTCTTCTGCATCTATTAAAAATTCAATCTTCCCATTTTCAATATCCGCAAGAATTCCCTTTAATCCGTCAACAATTTTTTGAGAATCTTCTATAGGTATAATACCTTGCTTTCCCAACATTTTTGCATGAGCAATACTACCCCTTATATCTTGACGATACATACGCTTATCAAAACGTATTGAGGAATTGAAATCATCCACTTTTTTATCGGTGCTTTTTTGAAATCTTCCACCCCAGAGCTTTGCCATAATAATTTTCTTCCTTTCAAAGTGTAAAATATGGGGCTGATTTTGAGCTAAGACAATTTATTTGTGAAAAAAACAATATATCAGCAGAAGATGCCATTTTATTTATGACATCTTCTGCTTTTTGTTTTTTTATTATGCACAATTAAAAGTTCTTAACGCACAACAGTCCCATTTTTTTAGTTATTCTTATTTTTTTCATTCATAAGGGCACGAACCTTTAATGGCAAACCAAATAAGTTTATAAAGCCCTCAGAATCCTTGTGGCTATAAAGTTCACGGCTGTCACCAAAGCTTGCTATGTCCTCGTTATAAAGTGAATATTCACTCTTTGCACCTGCAGCACAGATGCTTCCTTTGTAAAGCTTTAAGCGAACCTCACCTGTCACAGTTTTTTCCATTGTGTCTATCATTGCAGACAATGATTCACGCAATGGTGTGTACCATTTTCCGTCATATACAAGCTCTGCAAACTTAATTGCCGCCTGTCTTTTAAAGCTTTGAGTATCTCTGTCAAGACAAAGATATTCAAGCTCTTGAAGTGCGTAATACAAAATTGTTCCGCCTGGTGTTTCATACACTCCTCTTGACTTCATTCCAACAAGTCTGTCCTCTACAATATCTGCAATTCCTACTCCATAAGCACCGCCGATTTCGTTGAGTTTTTCAACTAAAGGACGGGGATCCATTTTTTCGCCATCAAGAGAAACAGGCTCGCCTGCCTCAAATCCAATTGTTATGTACTTTGCCTCATCGGGAGCTTTTTCGGGAGGAACTGTAAGCTTTAAAAGATTATCAAGCTGAGGCTCATTTGCAGGATCCTCCAAATCCATTCCCTCGTGGCTTATATGCCATATGTTTCTGTCTCTTGAATAAAGGTCTTTTTTTGTAACAGGGATTTCAATGTTATGTGCCTGTGCATAATCTACTGCATCCTCACGAGATTTTATGTCCCACACTCTCCATGGAGCAATTATTTTAAGCTGAGGAGCAAGTGCTTTTATTGTAAGCTCAAAACGAACCTGGTCATTTCCCTTTCCTGTTGCGCCATGGCAAATTGCAGTAGCACCCTCTGCTAAAGCAATTTCTACAAGTCTTTTTGCAATTATTGGACGTGCATGAGATGTTCCCAAAAGGTACTTACCTTCATAAACTGCGCCTGCCTTTAATGTTGGGAATATAAATTCTTTTACATAGTCATCTCTTAAATCTGCAAGATAGAGCTTTGATGCGCCTGCCTTTTTAGCTCTTTCCTCAAGCCCCTCGGTTTCCTTACCTTGACCAACATCGCCGCAGACAGCTATAACCTCACAGTCATAATTTTCCTTAAGCCATTGAATGATGATAGATGTATCCAGTCCTCCTGAATATGCTAAAACAATTTTTTCTTTTGCCATTATTGATTTTCCTCCTTAAATGGTGTATAATTATGTCATATTATATACACAAAATTTTACTAACGTGTATATTATACAACAAAAAGAATAAATATGCAATACATTAATGTGATAAATTTTTTGAAATAGCAGGTGATTTTTTAGTGATTATTTTAGGAATAGACCCTGGATATGCCATTGTGGGAATAGGAATTATCGAATATAAAGGAAATTCCTTTAGGCCTCTTGCCTATGATGCAATAACAACCCATTCAAAAATGTCCACTACCCTCAGATTAAAGCTTATTTATGACGAGATAAATTTCTGGCTGGACAAATACAAGCCCGACGCTGTGGCTATAGAAGAATTATTTTTTAACAACAATGCTAAAACTGCTATTGCAGTTGCACAAGCAAGGGGTGTTTTAGTGGTTTCTGCCACAAACAAAAATATTCCTGTCTATGAATATACTCCCCTTCAGATAAAGCAGGCAGTGACAGGGTATGGTCGAGCTGACAAAAATCAAATTCAGCAAATGGTAAAAATGCTTTTAAACCTAAATGCAATTCCCAAGCCCGACGATGCAGCTGACGCTCTTGCGGTAGCTATTTGCCATGCAAACTCCTCCACAATGAATGAAGAACTTGGCACAAACAGATTATAAATTTTCATTTCCAAAAAATCTTGCGCAAGACCTCGTATACTTTTTCTGCCATGCACATAAAACCGAGGTCGTTGGGGTGAACATTGTCAACAGTTGATGAATCCCCTCCGAATGGCTCAAATATTTTTGTGCCATCTATGAAATAGACATTTTTATCGCCATTTTTCACAGCTTCGTTGTATGTGTCAAGTATTATTTTTCTTCGATTTATTATATATTCCTCTTTATCATTAGTAGTTGGCATACTCATCATAATTATTGGTAACTCAGGATTTTTTTCTCTCACAAGACGAAACATCGGATTGTGAGTTTTCTTTAAGTATTCTTCATCAGGCGCATTGTGGTCATAATCATAAACAAAGCAGGACATATCAAGATTTTTAATATACTCTGCTATTGGCTTTTCGGCTCTTGCACTGCCGGAAAATCCGAGATTTATATAGTCTTGGTCAAGCCATCGTGAAACAATCTCCTGATAGCTGTTTGTTTTAAATCTTACCCTTCCGCCTGCAGTGCAATAATTTAAAGATTTAACTCCTTCATTGGTTGCCTCTGCGACATCTTGGGGAAGCCTTAAAAATCGTCGGATTTGTTTTACTTTGTAAAATCCATACAAATCAAATGGTTCATCTTTTACATTATAAAATTTTAAATCATTTTCCAGAAGAGAAGTTTTTACTTCAAAATTTTTGTCGATGTCCTGAATTTTTTTCATTTTAGTTTCCGTCTTATATATTCTTATTTTGCATCATACCAGCTTTTACCTTTAGAAAGGTCAACCTTTAATGGCACATTTAAGCTAAGTGCTTTTTCCATTTCGGTTTTTAAAATTTCTCTTGCTTTTTCTGCCTCCTCAATAGGTGCTTCCAAAATGAGCTCGTCATGCACCTGCAAAATCAGTTTTGTGTGCATATTTTCCTCCATCAGACGATTGTGCACCCTTACCATTGCAAGCTTTATAATATCCGCTGCGGTTCCCTGAATGGGCGTGTTGAGAGCCACCCTTTCTCCGAATGCGCGGATGTTATAGTTGGTGGATTTCATTTCAGGAATATATCTTATTCTGTTCATAAGAGTTTTTACAAAACCATCTTCATATGCTTGTTTTTTTACATTTTCCATATATTCCCTTACACCGCTATACTTTTCAAGATAGCTTTTTATATATTGCTTTGCGGCTTTTACACTTATGTTAAGGTCCTGAGAAAGGCTATATTCACCAATTCCATAAACAATACCAAAATTTACTGCCTTTGCACTGCTTCTTTGTTCTATTGTTACCTCTGATAGTGGGATTCCTAAAACCTGCGATGCAGTAACCGCATGAATATCCTCACCATTTTCAAATGCCGAAATCATTTTTTCATCATTGGCTATATGTTCACGCACTCTCAGTTCAATTTGCGAATAGTCTGCATCTATTAAAATTTTTCCCTCGTCTGCAACAAACATTTTTCGCATTTCTCTGCCAAGTGCAGTCCTTACAGGAATATTTTGCATATTAGGCTCGGTTGAGCTTATTCTTCCTGTAACCGTTACAGTCTGAGTAAAGTTTGAATGAATTCGTCCGTCTTTTTGGTCTATAACTGCAAAAAGTCCATCGCAATAGGTGCTTTTAAGCTTCGCCAAAACCCTGTATTCCATAATCTCGGGAATTATCGGATGTTCATTTTTTAATTTTTCCAAAACATCTGCATTGGTTGAATATCCGCTTTTGGTCTTCTTTATAGATTTTAACCCCAGCTTTTCAAACAAAATTACACCAAGCTGCTTTGGAGAATTAATATTAAACTCCTCTTCTGCAAGTTCATAAATTTTCTCGGTCAAAATCTTTATGCGCTCAGAAAGCATGGAAGAAAAGTCGGCAAGCTGCTCCTGGTCAATTTTTATTCCCTCAAGCTGCATGTCTGCAAGAACTCTTGTTAACGGAAGCTCTATTTTTTCGTAAAGCTCTTTTTGTCCGTCGTTTTCCATTTTTTCAGAGGTTTTTTCTCTTAGTGCAAAAAGGCAAAAAGTTTCCTTACAAAGAGTATTATTTTCCTCTTCTGTATCAAAAAGTGACATTTGTGTTTCTTTATTATCATCACATGATACTCCAAGATATTCTTTTGCAAGCTCTGACACAGTGTATTTTGCTTTTGCAGGGTCAATAAGATACGCTGCAACTGCGACATCATATTCAACACCGTCTATTTCTAAAATGTCTTTTGCTTTTACTATAGTGTTTTTTATGTCAAAACCTGTCTTTTTAATTTTTTCATCATTAAAAATATCTCTGAGCGCAGGAATGGTTTCCTCGTTTAATTCAATATCTGCACTCTTTTTCCCAAACGCAATACCCAGCTTTTTGCATTTTTGTTCTGAGCATGACAACAAAAATGCAAATTCACCATTTTTCTTTGCTTGGTCTGCAAATTTTTCTGCATCTTTTTTGTTTTCTATAAAAAAACATTCCATTTCATCAAAAAAGTTGTTGTTTTCTTTAAAATCTTCCGTTTCTTTTATATCAAGACGTTTTATTATTGAATTCAGTTCAAGCCTTTTTAAAATATCAGCAAAATTTTCATTTGCATTTTCTTTTATTTTCCCACCATTTAATTTGCATTCCTCTATTTCAAAATCAATAGGAACACAAATGTCAATTGTGGCAAGCTTTTTGCTTAAAAATGCCATTTCTTTGCCTTTTTTAAGCTTTTCAAGCATTGCTCCCTTTATGCCTATATCCTCTATATTCTCATAAATAAATTCAATGCTTTTATGCTTTTCTATAAGCGACATGGCAGTTTTTTCGCCTATTCCTGCAACTCCTGGAATATTATCCGATGTATCTCCCATCAACGCCTTTACGTCAATAAATTCATGCGGACTCACATGATATTTTTCTCTTACCGCCTCATCATCATAAACAACTGTTTCATTCACTCCGCTGCGTGTAACTGTCAAAATCACCTTTGTCTTATCAGATGCAAGCTGAAGGTCGTCTTTGTCACCTGTTGCAATAAGGCATTCCACATTATTATTTTCGCAGAATTTTGATACAGTTCCAATTATGTCATCTGCTTCATATCCTGCAAGCTCCAGAATTTTTATATTCATTGCTCTCAAAACATCCTTGGCAAGTGGCATCTGAGTTGCAAGGTCATCAGGCATGGGCTTGCGTTGTGCTTTATACTCATCATACATTTTGTGTCGGAAGGTGGGCGCTTTTACGTCAAATGCAGCGCAAATATAGTCAGGCTTTTGTTCATCAACAAGCTTTATGAGTATATTCAAAAAGCCATAAATTGCATTTGTTGGTACATTATCCTTTGTGGAAAGATATCTTACACCATAAAATGCACGATTTAAAATACTATTTGAATCTATTATCAATAACTTTTTCATGATTTTTTTCCTTTTTTAAATATTTTCTATTTGCCAATCAATTTCTTTTTCGCCAAGGCTCTTTAAAATTTCATTTGCTTTTTTAAAATGTCCACACCCGAAAAATCCTCTGCTTGCCGACAAAGGGCTTGGATGTGGTGCTGTCAGGATATAGTGTATAGGATTTGTTATGAGGTTTCGCTTTTCCTTTGCGTTATTGCCCCAAAGCAAAAATATAACGGGCGTTGTTTTTTCGTTAAGAATTTCTATAATTCGTGAAGTAAAAATTTCCCAGCCTTTGTTACGATGAGAATTTGCCGCTCCGTTTCGTACAGTAAGTGAAGCATTTAAGAGCATCACTCCCTGCCTTGCCCATTTTTCCAAATATCCGTTGTTTGGAATATATAACCCAAGTTCTCCATTAAGCTCTTTATAGATATTATATAAAGACGGAGGAATGGCAACACCCCTTTTGACTGAAAAAGCAAGACCATGTGCCTGATTTTCCTCATGATATGGGTCTTGTCCAAGAATTACTACCTTTGTATCCTCAAAAGAAGTCCATTTAAGAGCATTGAAGATATCATACATATCAGGATGTATCTTATAATTTTTATATTCACTTTTCAAAAACTGTCTTAACTTAATATAATACTCTTTAAAAAATTCTCCTTCTAATTTTTCATCCCAGTCATTCCCCAGTTTTACCATAAATTTTGACTCCTTGTAACATTTTAGGTTTTTAAAATTATTCTATATGATATTCGTTATAAACCTCTCTTTTGGGAAGTTTCCTATCCTTTGCTACTGCTTTTATTGCCTCTTTTGAATCCATTTTACGTCTTATATATTCATCCACATGCTCTTTTACAGATAAGCTACTCCACCATTCTTCCTCGTCGTTTTTATCGCACTTTAAAGCTCCGCTCACTACAAGAACATACTCTCCCCGTGGTGTATTTTCCTTATAATATTCTATTGCCTCATCAAGTGTCATGCGCAAAATTTCTTCGTGAAGCTTGGTAAGCTCCCTTGCAAGGGCAATTTTTCTTTCTTTACCAAACACCCTTGCCATATCATTTAGTGTGTCACGAAGTTTATGGGGCGCCTCATAAAAAATCAATGTATGGGTATCGTTTTTTAAAGAATCAAGATGTTCATTTCTGTGACGTTTATTCACAGATAAAAATCCTTCAAAGGAAAATCTTCGTGGAGAAATACCTGATAATATAAGTGCATTAATCGCCGCAACCGGACCTGGAATTGATGTGACTTGTATATCATTTTCAATGCATAGCTTTACTAAATCCTCACCAGGGTCAGAAATTGCAGGAGTTCCTGCGTCTGAAACAAGGGCAACTGCCTTGCCTTCTTTTAAAAGCTTTACAATATATTCTCCCTTTTCAGTTTTATTATGCTCATGATAGCTTGTAAGAAGCTTTGATATTTCAAAATGATTTAAAAGCTGTATTGTTCTCCTTGTATCTTCTGCTGCTACAATATCAACACTTTTTAAAATTTCAAGCAAGCGATGTGATACATCACCAAGATTTCCTATTGGTGTTGCGCACAAATATAATGTTCCGCTCATTTTATATTTTCTCCCGTCCGTAGATTTTTTTTAACTCTTTGCTTTCGCCACCATTACCGTCCTTTAAAAAAAGCGGAGGCAATATTCTCATATCCTCATTTCCAAAAAGAAGTCCCTCTACCAAAAATAAAACAGGTTCACTTTTCTCATCAGGATATATTAATTTAAGTTTTTTGGGCTCAATTTTAAATTCCTTCATGCAAAAAAGCACCTCGGCAAGTCTTTGAGGACGATGCACCATAAAAAATCTGCCGTTTAAATCAAGTAATTCTGATGCGACTCTTACAACATCCTTTAAAGTACATTCTATCTCATGGCGGGCTATTGTTTTTATGTCATTTTCGTTTATAATTGCCGAGCCATTTTTCATATATGGAGGATTGCATGTAATTGCATCAAAGCTTCTTTTTTCATAAAAATTTTTATAATCCTTTAAATCTCCCTCGACAATTTCCACCCTGTCTGAAAGATTATTTAAAACGACCGAACGTTTGGCAAGCTCAGCTGCCTCGGGTTGAATTTCAATTCCGCAGATTTTTTCTGCCTTTGTTTTTGCTGCAAGCAAAACAGGGATTATTCCATTTCCTGTGCATAAATCAAGTATTTTTTTTGCAGAAAGATCCTTTGCAAAATCTGCAAGCAAAACTGCATCGGTTCCAAAGCGAAATCCTGTTTTGGATTGAATAAGTCTCATTCCCTTGCATTGCAAATCCTCTATTGTTTCATTGTGCATTTTCTTCACCTATATATTTAAATCTTTTTACCTTCACACCGTTAAATTCCACTTCTTCGTTCCACATATAAGCAGGTCTTACCCAAATTTGGTTTTTGGCATAAAGTGCCTTATAAACAACCATTTCCTCGAGTGTTTCGCTATGCTTTGCAACGCCTACAACCTCATATTCATTGCCTTTAAAATGTCTATATCTGCCAGGTTTTATATCCATAGTATTTTTAAAACCCTCCTATGCTTTTTCTATAAGGACTACAGCATTTGCGCTTATTCCTTCCTTGCGTCCTTCAAATCCCAATTTTTCGGTCGTGGTTGCCTTTACATTCACGCAATCACAAGATATTTTTAATGCATTTGCAACATTTTTCCTCATATCTTCTATGTATGGCATAAGCTTGGGTTTTTGTGCTACTATTGTTATATCAGCGTTACCCACAGTCCAGCCCTCATCTGAAAGCTTTTTTACTACATTTTCCAAAAGAATCATACTGTTTATACCTTTATATTGCTGGTCGGTATCGGGAAAATGCCTGCCTATATCTCCCATGCAAGCCGCACCTAAAAGCGCATCGCATAATGCATGAAGAGCAACATCTGCATCGGAATGCCCCAAAAGTCCTGTTGTATGTGGGATTTTAACGCCGCATAAAATCAAATCACGTCCCTCTGTTAATTTATGCACGTCATAGCCTTGTCCTACTCTGAATTTCATAAATTTGTCCCTTCCTTTAAAAAATAAAATTTATTTTTCTCTCGAATTCAATATTTCCTTAGCAATGAGCATATCCTCAATAGTAGTCAATTTTATATTTTCATAGCTTCCCGAAACCACTTTTACCTTTATTCCCATTTTTTCTACAAGAGAAGAATCATCTGTAGCGTTAAAGTTTTCATTTTCTCGATGGGCTTTTATTATTAATTTTCTTTCGAAAACCTGTGGAGTCTGAATTTGATATGTATAGTTTCTATCAGGGGTTTCCTTTATAAATCCATCATCTGACACTATTTTTATTGTATCTTTTGCCACCACTCCCAAAGTCGCTGCTTTATATGTTTTACATTCTTTTATAACTTTTGTTATAAGCTCAGGGGTTATAAGAGCCCTTGCGCCATCATGAATTGCAACTATTTCACATTCTGAAGCCACAATTCCATTATACACAGATTCTTTTCGTGTTTTTCCGCCACAAACTATTTTTATAGGCTTTTTAAAATCAGAAAAAAGCTCTTCACATCTTTTTATGTCCTCTTTGCCTGTCACAATTATTATTTCTTCAATTTCAGGACAATTTAAAAATGCCAAAACTGTATGCTCCAGCACAGTTTTTTCATTGATTTTTAAAAATACTTTATTTTCTTTGGCACCCATGCGAGTACCCTTTCCAGCAGCTGCTATTATTCCGCTTGCCAAAAGCTTTTCCCTCCTAAGATTTACTTGACTTAAAATAAAAAAGTGTTTTAAATCCAAGAATCTTATCCCCCTGAAATTAAGGGATAAAGTTTCTCTTTACAGTGAATTTCCTATATTATAAAAAAGGATAGAAAATCTGCCGCACGGCAGATTTTCTATCCTGAACACTAAAACAAATTTTCAACCGTATCGGTAATTATACTTTCGATATCGTTTTTTGCCGCATCTGACGACAGTACCAGTTCGCTTATAAGAATTTGCTTTGCACTATTTAGCATTTTCCTTTCGCTCGTTGAAAGACCTTTTGCTCTGTCTCGATACATAAGGTCCTTAACAACATTTAAAACCTGATAAATATCGCCCGATTTTATTTTGAGCATATTCTCACGATGACGCTTGTTCCAATTGTTATCTTCACATATTGGTGTAGTTTTAAAGGTTTCAAGAACCTTTTGTGCCTCTTCGCGGCTTATAACAAACCTTACGCCAATGCTTTCACAGCCCTCTGTAGGTATCATCGCTGTCATGTCACCCGCCGGCATTCTCATAATGTAATACTGCTGTTTTTTTCCAAGCACTTCGCGTTCTTCTATTGATTCAATAACTCCTGCACCATGCATTGGATATACAATCTTATCCCCCACACAAAACATTTTTTTCTCCTCTTTTCTGTGGCAAAATCAAAGTTGTTGCCTATCCTTATTATACCACATTTTTTTCATAAAGTCAAAAGGTTTTGAGGAAATAATTTGTATTTTTTTAAAAAAACAATCTAGTCTAACCTTTATTGGATTCCTGCCATTACTTCATCATTGACTTCTATTACCAGTTCGATTTGAGTTTCCCACTCGCTCATTTTTTCTCCAAGGCGTTCTGTAACAATTATTGATGCAATTTTATTTTTTACATCTTCAATTTCAAGCGGCAATCTTAACAAAACATGATATCCAAAATCACTCTTTACAAGTCCAAACCCACCCTCAGCAATGGCATCTACGCCGTCTTGAAATTCTGCCACCATTTCGCCATCGCCAAAAACATATCCACCAGGATTGGTCGCAAGACCGGGGTCTTGTGAAAATTCTTTCGAAAGAGCATCAAAATCCTCGCCATTCTCGGCTCTTTTTAAGATTTCCTCAGCTTTTTTTCGTGCATTTTCCTGATCTTCTTGAAGCGTCCCTTTGTAACTTCTATCGGTGAGAACGACATCGCAAGAGCTGCAGGTATCATCCCGGATACAAGTCCG
>JAZURZ010000033.1:0-6575 GCA_045606465.1 Clostridia bacterium
TCATCAAGCCTTATTGTGTATTCATTTTTGTTTTTTTCAACCTTGGCATGGCGCAACAAAATCTCCATTGATTTTTGTTGCAGCTGGCTTGATTTTTCCATATTCTCCTCAGAAAGCAAATTAGAAATTTTCTTAATCTGATCTGCCAAATCCATTACCATATATTTTTTCATAAATGGAACATTTAAAATCATTTTGCACACAGGATTATTTATATCAGTAACATCATAATCCATCCAAAAATCAATTTTTGTCCATGCTTCTATTTTAAATCCATCATTAAAAGCAAGGGGTGTGTCAAATGTCATGCTCATATACATTTGCATTTTCTTCTTGTCAGGTGAGGCAAAAAAGGAATATTCTGCCTGTGTGGTAGCCTCGGTAAGTCCCTCAAAAAGAAGCTTTAAATCAAAATCAGCACTCTCATCAACAACAGCTGTATCAAGCAGTGTTAATGGCTCATTTAATTTTGCAGATAAAGTCATTTTTCCGCTAAAGGAGGAAACTTCTGCATTTTTCGAAAAGAGTTCAATAATTTCATCTGCAGTTTCGGCAAACGCTGTTGTGGTTGATAGCATCACTAATGCAATTAAAAAACTAAGAATTTTTTTCATAAATAACCATCCTCTCTGAACACATCATTTGTTTTTTTATTTTGTTGATCTGATAGATAAAAGACCTGCCTTCCTGCAATTTCATTATAAAAAATTTTACAAAAAATGTCAAGCAAAATCCCCACAAATTCACAAATATTTTTATCTTTTTAATATTACAAAAAAACTTATTCCCGATATTTTTTTTAAAAGACCTTTTATTTATAAAAATATGACTTGTAAAAATAAGGAATTTATAGTATAATATAATGTGAATAAGTATTTTTGTTTATATTTTTTAAAGAAAGGATACTTGCGTTAAAGTTATGGGAGAAATTGTACGCCTTCAAAAATATATTGCCATGTGCGGAGCCGCATCAAGACGTGCCGCTGAGGAGCTTATCTCAAATGGCTTGGTTAAAGTAAATGGCAAAATCGTGCGCGAAATGGGAACAAAAGTTGAAGTCGGCGCTGACAAAGTAGAGCTTAAAGGTGAAGTTTTAAAGGTTTCATCTAAAAATTATTATATAATGCTCAACAAGCCCGCAGGCTATGTGTGCACAGTATCCGACCAATTCGAGCGTCCCACTGTAATCGACCTGATAAGCGAGGACATAAAAACAAGAATGTTCCCTGTCGGCAGACTTGATTACGAAACAGAGGGGCTTTTGCTCTTAACCAACGATGGTGATTTTGCTTATCGTGTGACACATCCTAAATTTAATATCAAAAAAACATATCACGCACTACTAAAGGGCGGCATCACCATAAAGTCACTTTCTGCACTCAGAAAAGGTGTAAATATCGGGAATTTTGTAACCTCCCCTGCCGAGGTTGAAATTTTAGATTCTATTCCCGGCAAAACCTTGGTTAAAATTGTAATTTCGGAGGGGAAAAACCGCCAGGTAAGACGCATGTTTGAAGCTGTCGGCTGTAAGGTTTCCCATCTTCAGCGCATAAAAATAGGAGATGTGGAACTTGGAAATTTACCCCTGGGCAGATGGCGGTATCTTACATCGCACGAAATTAACTATCTTAAAAATTCCTGATTTGCTTGTGCAAATTTAAGATATTTTAAATAAATGCAGAGGCACTTTTTGTAAAATGAGGAATATTTACAAGCTTTTGCTTGCCAAAAAATACAAATTAATGTAAAATAGTAATGTAATAAATTTAAAAATCTGTGCTTTGTACCCGCAGGTTGCAAGCACTATTTATACACAAAAAAATTATAGAAAGGTATTTTTAAAATGAGTACAAATGTTTATGATATTTTAAAGGAAAGAGGACTTATCGCACAGGTAACACACGAGGAGGAAATCCGTGAGCTTTTAGGAAAAGAAAAGGTTACATTTTACATTGGCTTTGACCCTACCGCTGACAGTCTTCATGTGGGACATTTCTTGCAGATGGTGGTTATGAAACATATGCAAGATGCAGGTCATCGCCCCATTGCACTTGTAGGCGGCGGAACAGGACACATTGGCGACCCGTCAGGAAGAACCGATATGCGTCAGATGATGACCAAGGAAATTATTGACCACAACTGCGAATGTTTTAAAAAGCAGTTGTCTAAGGTTATTGATTTTTCTGACGGAAAGGCTATCATGGTAAACAATGCCGATTGGCTTTTAGACCTTAATTATGTGGAATTTTTGCGTGACATCGGAGCTTGTTTTTCAGTTAACAAAATGCTTACAGCCGAATGTTTTAAGCAAAGACTTGAAAAGGGTCTGTCATTTTTGGAATTTAACTATATGCTTATGCAGAGCTACGACTTTTTAATGCTCAGCAGAAAATATAACTGTAAAATTGAGCTTGGCGGCGACGACCAGTGGTCAAATATTTTAGGCGGCATAGACCTTTGCCGACGCAAAGATAAAACTCAGACCTATGGCATGACCTTTACACTGCTTACTACCTCAGAAGGCAAAAAAATGGGCAAAACCTCCAAAGGCGCTTTGTGGCTTGACCCTGAAAAGTGTAAGCCCTACGATTTTTATCAGTATTGGGTTAATGTTTCAGATGACGATGTTATAAACTGCTTAAAGCTTATAACCTTTGTTCCCATGGATGAAATCCGTGAAATGGAAAAATGGGAAGGTCAGGAACTCAACAACGCTAAAAAGCGTCTTGCATTTGAGGTTACAAAATTGGTTCATGGCGAAGAAGAGGCTCTTAGAGTTAAAAAAGCGGCAGAAGAAGTTTTCTCAGGCGCAGGTGTGAGCGAAAATATGCCTACTACTGAGCTTTCAAAGGCTGATGCTATTGGCATTGGTGTTCTTGATTTGCTTGCAAAAATTAATCTTGTTCCTTCAAAAGGCGAGGGAAGACGTCTTATCCAGCAAAATGGTCTTGCAATAAATGACGAAAAGGTTTCAGATGTCAATTTGCAGATAAGCGAGGATATGTTTGGCGAAAATGGCATGATAATTAAAAAGGGCAAAAAGGTATATCACAAGGTTATTATTAAATAATAAAGTTTAAAATTTTCCTTTTTGTATAATAATATAATTACTCAATAAACTCTTGCAGAATTTTAAAAATTTTTACTTGTTCGGATTTTGGGAAATTTTTCCCCTGTTAAAATGTAAACCTGTCGGCGTGCTTTGCAGCAAGGCAAGGACGCTTTTCGAGACGGGGCTCTGGAGTGTTTTTAAAATATGTGTTTTATTTTGATATGGTTTTTTAAAAACCTTTTATTGCCGTGGCATTTTTTCAATGCTTCGGCCTGACAAAAGTACGGAGGTAACAAAAAAGTGGCAAAAAAATCAAAATTGAAAATTATTCCTCTAGGCGGTCTTGATGAAATCGGAAAAAATATGACCGTTTTGGAATATGGAAACGAAATTATAATTGTTGACTGCGGAATGTCTTTTCCCGACGACGATATGCCGGGCGTGGATTTAGTTATCAATGACATTTCATATCTTGAAAAGAACATAGACAAAATCAAAGGAATTTTTCTTACTCACGGACACGAGGATCACATAGGGGGTTTGCCTTATTTTTTAAAAAATATTAATGTGCCGGTCTATGGAACCCGTCTTACAATAGGACTTGTGGAGCACAAAATGAAGGAGCATAATTTGCTTTCTTCAATTAAGCTCAATAGTGTACGCATCGGCACCACAGTAACAGCAGGCAAATTTTTCACAGTGGAATTTATAAGAACAAATCACTCAATTGCTGACTCTGCAGCTTTGGCAATAACCACGCCTTTGGGCACGGTCATTCATATGGGGGATTTTAAAATTGATACCACTCCAATAGTTGGCGATGTAATAGACTTAGCACGTTTAGGCGAGCTTGGCTCAAGGGGCGTTTTAGCTCTTATGTCAGACAGTACAAATGCCGAGCGTCCGGGGTATGCAATGAGTGAGCGAAGTGTAGGTGAAAAATTTGATGAAATTTTTAAAGGTTGCAACAAGCGAATTATTGTAGCAACATTCGCCTCAAATGTGCATCGTGTTCAGCAAATAATAAATGCGGCTGTTAAAAATGGCAGAAAGGTTGCAGTTTCGGGCAGAAGCATGGAAAACATCGTTGAAATTTCAATTCTTTTAGGATATATGAAAATTCCTGAAGGAGTTTTAATAAACCTTGATAACATAAACAAATACCCACCCGAAAAAATTGTTATAATTACAACTGGAAGCCAGGGAGAGCCCATGAGTGCACTCACACGTATGGCATTTTCTGACCACAGAAAGGTTGAAATAACAAAAAACGACCTCGTTATAATTTCTGCGACCCCTATTCCCGGTAACGAAAAATCGGTGGCAAATGTTGTTAATGAGCTTTTTAAAATAGGTGCATCGGTTATTTATAAAACCTTGGCAGAGGTTCATGTTTCGGGGCATGCTTGTATGGAGGAACTTAAGCTAATTCTGGCACTTACAAAGCCAAAATATTTTATTCCTGTACATGGCGAACATCGTCATCTTATTCAACACGCATCCATAGCTTGCACAATGGGAATACCCGAGCAGAATACATTTATTCTTGAAAATGGAAGCGTTCTGGAATTTGACCACGAATGTGCAAAGATTTCAGGTTCAGTCCCCACAGGAAAAATTCTTGTGGATGGTCTTGGTGTAGGTGATGTAGGAAACATTGTTCTTCGCGACAGAAAACATCTTGCGCAAGACGGGCTTATTATAGTAGTTGCAACCATTTCTTCCAAAACCGGGCAGCTTGTTGCAGGACCTGACATTATTTCAAGAGGCTTTGTATATGTACGAGAAGCCGAAGACCTTATTGTAGAGCTTCGTTCTATTGCGCATGAGAGTCTTGAAAAATGCACTAACAACCATACTCTTGATTGGGCAACTATGAAAAATGCTCTCAAAAACAACATTTCAAGATATATCTATGAAAAAACAAATCGCAGTCCTATGATTTTACCTGTAATTATGGAAGTGTAAAATTAAAAAAGCGAATATGAAAAATTACAGAGGCAGGTTTTTTAAAAAAACCTGCCTCTGTTTTTTATTTTCTCTATAAAATTTCAAGTCACTCAATTAAAGAGCTATTCTATTAAATTACTGTCGGTTGGATTTTCCTTTAAATATTCAAGCAAATGAGTGGCAACTATTGCTCCTGCATTTTTTAACAAAGTTGTTTGTTCCTCATTTGCACCCGAGCCGGCAGTCACAACCACCATGTACCCGTCATGATATATATTCATCGACGGATAGGATATGTAGGCTTCTATGTCATACTCTGCCACGTCCTGCGAAGAGGAACGTTTTTCTTTCTTTTGGATAAATTGTTCATAAATTTCTGCTACACTTTTTTGATTGTTGTAAGAATAAAGCTCTACTATAACAGGGTCTTCTCCCTTAGGAGAAGAGTCATAACGCACTACTGATTTTGAGCTTGTTTCGGATATGGCTTTAACAGGCTCATAGCTTACAAGTCCTCTTACTTCATCTTCCGACAAGAGCATAGAGGCAAAAAGCTTTGTTGTTTGTTCTTTTTGCTCGTTTTTTTCTTTGCCGCAACTAACGATTGAAAAAACAAGGCTCATTGCCAAAAGGCATATTATTTTGTTTTTCACAAACCACTTCCCCTTTCAATAAATACGTTCTTGCGCAAGACGTGATATCTAAATTATTCCGAAAGCTGACCTGTGCTTTTTGCCTTTAAATATGCATTTATGAAACCATTCAAATCTCCGTCCATTACCGCTCCGATGTTTCCCATTTCAAATCCTGTACGATGGTCTTTTACTAAGTTATAGGGATGAAAAACATACGACCTTATCTGACTGCCCCATGCAATTTCCTTTTGAACGCCCTTAATATCCTCAATTTTTTCTTTCTGTTGTTGTTCGGCAATTTCAACCAGCTTTGCCTTTAGCATACGCATAGCATATTCCCTATTCTGATGCTGCGAACGTTGTGTCTGACAGGCAACCACAACCCCCGTGGGAATATGTGTTATTCTTATCGCAGAATCGGTCTTATTAACATGCTGACCTCCCGCTCCGCTGGAACGATAGGTGTCAACCTTCAAATCTTCAGGACGTATATTTATCTCAACATCGTCATCAATTTCGGGCATAACCTCTATTGACGCAAAAGATGTATGTCTTCTTCCAGATGCATCAAATGGCGAAATTCTTACCAATCTGTGAACGCCCTTTTCCGACTTTAAATAGCCATAGGCATTAAGACCACTTATCATAATAGTCGCACTTTTTGTTCCTGCATCGTCACCCGGCAGAATATCCAAAACAGATGTGGTGTAGCCATTTTTTTGTGCATACATCTGATACATTCTCAAAAGCATCTCACACCAATCCTGAGCCTCGGTTCCGCCTGCACCCGCATGGAAGGTCATTATGGCATTATTTTTGTCATAATTTCCCGAAAGAAGGGTTTCCAAAGTAAGCTTTTCCAGCGTTTCACTTATTTCATTGCAGGTTTTTGTAACCTCGTCAATCATGCCCTCGTCATTTTCCTCATTAGCAAGGTC
>JAZURZ010000034.1:0-9552 GCA_045606465.1 Clostridia bacterium
GAAAGGATATTGACATGAAGCTAATAAAAAATGCACATATCACAACCGTTACGGGAAAGGTCTATGAAAATGGTGCTATACTTTTTGACGAAAAAATAAAAAAAATAGGAGATATTTCTCTTTTTGAAAATGAAACCTATGATGAAGTAATTGACCTTAAGGGTGCTTTTGTTTACCCTGGTCTTATAGATGCCCATTGTCATGTGGGAATGTTTGAAGACTCGCTTGGCTTTGAGGGCGATGACGGAAACGAGGATTCTGAGCCTATTATGCCTCATCTTCGTGCTATAGACGCAATAAATCCCTTCGACAGATGTTTTTCTGATGCTCTTTCTGCAGGCATAACCACCCTTGTTACAGGTCCGGGAAGCGCCAATCCTATGGGTGGGCAATTTGCGGCTGTTAAAACCTTTGGAATATGCGTTGATGATATGACTATAAAAGCACCTGTTGCAATGAAATTTGCTTTAGGCGAAAACCCGAAATCGGTTTTTCATTCTAAAGAAAGAACCCCCACAACCCGCATGGGCACTGCAGCAATTATTCGTGAAGCACTTTTTAAAGCAAAGGAGTATATGATTTCTTTAGAGGAATATCTTCTTGACCCTGATGAAAATGAAAAGCCTGAATACGACATAAAATGCGAGGCACTTATTCCGGTATTAAAGGGAGAAATTCCCGCAAAATTCCATGCACACAGAGCAGACGACATATGCACCGCAATCCGTCTTGGCGAAGAATTTGGTCTTTTGATAACCTTGGAACATTGCACCGATGGCGAGCGTGTTGCTGATATTATACAAAGAAAAAACATTCCCGTCATGCTTGGACCTACCCTTTCCGACCGCAGTAAGCCTGAGCTTAAAAACTTAAGCTTTTCAATTTATAAGGATTTTGCCGAGCGTGATATTTGTGTGGCAATAATAACCGACCACCCTGAAACTGCTATTGAAAATCTTACACTTTGCGCAAGTCTGGCAGTTAAAAATGGTATGCCACGCAATGAGGCACTTAAAGCAATAACCATAAATCCTGCCAAAAATTGCAAAATAGATGATAGAGTGGGTTCAATCGAAATTGGCAAAGATGCAGATTTTTGCATTATGAACTCTGACATTTTCTCCTTTGAGTCAAAAAATATAATGACAATTATAAATGGCGAGGTTGTCTTTTCGAGAGATTAACATTATTAAAAATAGGATGTAAAAAGTTTAATTTTTACATCCTATTTTTCTTGTTCGTAGTAAAAGAATTAAATTATTCTTTTTGCGGTCTGGACCTTTTTTACATACCCTCAAGTTATAGAAGCTTTTCTAAAAGAGTATTACTTCTCTTAACAAATTCTGTCATCTGCTCGGCAGCCAAAGGCTTTAAGCTCATCATAGCAAGGTCATAGACATGCTTTGTTATAAGGGTTGCAGTTTCCTCATCCAATGTTTCAAGCTTTTTAATAAGCTCGGAATTTTTATTCACAACAAAGGTGTATTCATCGTTAAACATTGCACTCATTGCGCTAAACTGCTGACCATAGGATTTATACATCTCCTGCATACGCCTTGATTCCTCACCTAAGAGCATTACTGCGGGAAGCTCTGCATCTTTTAGCATTTTTACCTCTATTTTTAATTCCTCATTGCCAAGATGTTTTTTAATTTTCTCAATGAGTTTTTTGTTTTCCTCTTCCTCCTCGGAGCTCTTTGCAAAGTCCTCAGAAAGGCTTGAGTCAATTCTTTTAAACTTTACACCCTCTTTTTTCATTTCTATAAATGAAATAAAGTGAGTATCCATGACAGTTGGCAGAATTACTGCATTTTGTCCTTGTTTTTTTGCCATATTTATATACTGCGACTGTTGCAAAGCATCAGAAACATAATAAACTGTCTTGTCTTCCTTACCTTCAAGATATTCATCTAATGTCAGATACTTGTCGTCTATATCCTTATAAATTAAAATATCCTTTACCTTTTCATAGAATTTTTCATCCCTGATGCAACCATATTTAATAAACATATTGATATCGTCCCAATAACGATTGTAGCTTTCACGTTCCTTTTTATAAATTTCGCAAAGCTTGTCAGCAACCTTTTTTGTGATATGTGCCGAAATTTTATTTACATACCCATCGTTTTGCAAAAAGCTTCTTGAAACATTCAAAGGTAAATCAGGGCAGTCTATAACTCCCTTTAAGAGCATCAGAAATTCAGGAATTACTTCTTTAACATTGTCTGCAACAAAGACCTGATTATTATAGAGCTTTATCTGACCCTCTGCACCTGCAAATTCATGATTGAATTTAGGGAAATAGAGTATGCCTTTTAAATTAAATGGAAAATCCACATTCAGATGTATCCAGAAAAGCGGCTCGTTAAAGTCAGCAAATACCTTGGTATAAAATTTCTTATACTCTTCATCAGTGCAATCCTTAGGAGCCTTCATCCAAAGGGGTGTGGTGTCATTTATTGGTTTGGGCTCTTGTTTTTCCTCTTTTTCGTTATCCTTTTTTTCCTCTTTTTTTACCGATTCAAAATAAATTTCAACAGGCAAAAATGAGCAATACTTATTAAGAATTTGTCTTACATTATATTCTTCTAAAAATTCAAGACTATCCTCGGCAATATGAAGAGTTATTGTGGTTCCTCTTTTTGTTCTTTCTCCCTCAGTTAAATCATATTCCATGCTTCCGTCACAAGTCCATTTTGCGGAAGTTGCTCCCTCCTGATAGGATAAAGAATCAATCTCCACAAGTTCAGATGGCATAAACGCCGAGTAAAAACCAAGTCCGAAATGACCTATTATTCCTCCGTCAGCCTCGTCCTCTTCTTTATATTTTTCCAAAAAATCACTTGCACCTGAAAAAGCTATCTGGGTTATATATTTGTCTATTTCCTCGGCTGTCATTCCAATACCATTATCAGATATTTTAAGGGTTTTTGCCTCTTTGTCTATTACAACCTCAACCCTTAAATTTTCATCATCGCCAAGAGAAGCTTCTCCTATTCCTGCAAGCTTTTTAAGCTTAGTTATTGCGTCACATCCATTTGAAACAAGCTCTCTTAAAAATATATCCTTATCAGAATAAAGCCATTTTTTAATTATCGGAAATATGTTTTCCGAGTTTACTGAAATATTTCCCTTTGCCATTTTATAAAACACTTCCTTTTTTTTATTCAATGCTTATTTTACTACTTTAAAATTTATTTGTCAACCTAAAATTAGCACTCTTAGTAAAAGAGTGCTAATTTTTACAATTTATTCATAATTTCTTTGTCATTTGGCTCTTTTATATGAACCAAGCATTCTGAAGGATTGGGTTTTTTTTCTCAATGCTTCAAGAGCAAAATAAATATTAGGATTATCTATGTTTCCATCTATATCCACATAAAAAATATATTCCCCCAATCCTTTTTTTATGGGGCGGGATTCTATTTTTATCATATTTATTTTGTACTCATTAAAAGCAGACAAAGCTTCCAGCAAAATTCCGCTGCGATTTTCAAGGGTAAATGCAACCGAGGTTTTGTCATTTTCGGAAACCTCTTGTGATTGTTTTTTCCCCAATCTCACAAAGCGTGTGGCATTATTTTGCTCGTCTGTGCAATCGGGAATAAGAATTTCAAGACCATTCATTTCGGCTGCTTCTTTTGAGATTATCGCCGCATCATATTTCCCATCTGCCACAAAGTTCGCTGCCTTTGCAGTAGAATCTGCAAAATCTATTCTTGCTGATTTAAATTCATTGTTCAAAAGTCTTGCGCATTGACCTATAGCCTGAGGGTGGGAAATTATAGTTTTTATGTCTTCTTTTTTTATACCCTTCCTCACCGCAAGATTTTGACAGATATCTAAAACATATTCCCCTGTTATATAAAGATTTGTTTCATGCGTAATTGTGTCAAGGGTTACATTCACGCTTCCCTCAATGGAATTTTCAATGGGAACTATGCAATCATCAATTTCTCCATGCTCAACTGCCATAACTGCCGCATATATAGTAGGAAATCCCTTAAGCTCTTTACCTTCTGAAAACCTTATTGCTGCAATATGCGAAAAGGTTCCCGATGGTCCTAAATAGCCTGTCATATCTTTTTACCTACTGCTTCTGCTATAGGCTTAAGGTTTTTAATAACCTCTGCAAACATTTCAGGTGTTAAGGACTGCTCACCATCTGACATAGCCTTTTCAGGGCAGTTGTGAACTTCAATCATAAGTCCGTCAGCACCTGCAGCAACTGCACCATAGGAAAGTGCCGCAACATATTTTTGCTTACCTGCTGCATGGGACGGATCTGCAATTATAGGAAGATGCGAAAGCTCCTTTGTTACAGGAATTGCACTCAAATCAAAGGTGTTTCTTGTGGAGGGCTCAAAGGTTCTTATTCCTCTTTCACAAAGAATAACCTGCTCATTTCCCTCCGACATTATATATTCAGCTGCCATCAGCCATTCCTCAATTGTAGAGGAAAGTCCTCTTTTTAAAAGAATAGGCTTATTGTGCTTCCCAACCTCACGCAAAAGCTTGAAATTTTGCATATTTCTTGCACCTATCTGCAAAATATCTGCATAGGAGGCAACCAAATCAACATCACGAGTGTCCAAAACCTCGGTACAAATTGGCATATTGCACTCCTCTCCTGCTATTTTCATAATTTTCAAGCCCTCTTCTTCAAGACCTGCAAAGGAATAAGGCGAAGAACGAGGCTTAAACGCTCCGCCTCTTAAAATATTAGCGCCTGCTTGTTTAACCTTTTCGGCAACATAAGAAAACTGTTCCTGACTTTCTATAGCGCAAGGGCCTGCAAATATAGCAAGATTTTTCCCGCCTATTTTAACTCCTCCTACCTCAATAACCGACGGCTCCTTCTGCAGCTCCTTGCCTGCGAGCTTATAAGGGCGCATAATGGGAACAACATCTTCAACACCAGGCATCATAAGCATCTGATTAATGCTTAAGCGTCTTTTGTCACCGATAGCACCAATAATAGTTTTCTTCTCACCCTCAATAGGATGGGTTTTAAATCCAAATTCAACAAGTTGTTTTTCAACCACTTCAATTTCCTGCTTGGTAGCTGCAGGGCTCATAATAATAATCATTTATACTTCATTCCCTTCGCTAATGTAAACTAAAAAACTTACCATTTTACTATAATTCAAGTATAATACCCTTTTTTATTTTTTTCAATATCTTTTAATTTTTTTGTAGTTATTTAACAAAATAAATGCTTAAAACACTTCATTTATTTGTAAGCATACTTGCTTTGTTCTTTATTCAGACTTTATTATGGCTAAAAATGATAAAATTTCTCTTTTTTTGTCTTGCCAATTAGCTAAAAAAGAGCTATAATGAAAATATATACTACTTAAAAGATAAGGAAGCTTTTTTAAAATGTTTAAAATTTTACACACAAACAATTTAGCACGCAGAGGAGAATTTCACACAATACATGGAACTGTGCAAACCCCAGTATTTCAAAATGTGGGAACAGTTGCTGCAATAAAGGGAGCTCTTTCTACTCAAGACTTAAAAAGCATTGGTTGCCAGATAGAGCTTTCAAACACCTATCATCTTCATGTAAGAACAGGCGATAAGCTTATAAAAGAGCTTGGAGGACTTCATAAATTTATGAATTGGGACCGCCCTATTCTGACTGACAGCGGCGGCTTTCAGGTCTTTTCTCTTGCCTCCCTTCGTAAAATCACCGAGGAGGGGGTAAGCTTTCAGTCCCACATCGACGGAAGAAAAATATTTATGGGACCTGAGGAAAGTATGCAAATTCAATCAAATCTTGCCTCCACCATTGCTATGGCATTTGATGAATGTGTGGAAAATCCTGCCCCTTATGACTATGTAAAAAACTCCTGCGAGCGCACCTATCGTTGGCTTTTGCGCTGCAAGGATGAGCTTTCAAGACTTAACTTGCTTGATGACACTATAAACAAAAATCAGCTTTTGTTTGGCATAAATCAGGGCGGAATATTTGACGATTTAAGAATTAATCATATGAAACAAATTGCAAAGCTTGACCTGCCGGGCTATGCCATAGGCGGTCTTGCAGTGGGCGAAACACACGAGCAGATGTATCACATTTTAGACGTAGTTCTTCCCTATGCTCCCGAAAACAAGCCAAGATATCTTATGGGGGTCGGCACCCCATCCAACATAATAGAGGCAGTAGCAAGAGGCATTGACTTTTTTGACTGCGTAATGCCATCAAGAAATGCACGCCATGCCTTTATTTTCACCCGCAATGGAACCATGAATCTTATGAATCAAAAATATGAGCGTGACCTTTCGCCCATCGACCCCGAATGCGGTTGTGAAGCTTGTAAAAATTATTCGCGTGCATATATAAGACATCTTTTCAAAGCAAAGGAAATGCTTGGTATGCGTCTTGCAGTTATGCATAATTTATATTTTTACAATGAGCTTATGGCTCGCATACGTAAGGCAATAGAGGAAGACCGCTTTGAAGAATTCAGAAAAGAAAATGTAGAAAAACTTGCTAAAAGACTATAAAAAACTTTATAAAATAAAGAGTCAGCTTAAAATACTCATTTTTAAGCTGACTCTTTTAAATATTCTCTTTTTATAAATATCAATTTGAGCAAAACCACCCCGAAGATGTTTTTGCATTTTCAATTTTATGATGTCTTAACTCTTTTTGTGATGTAGGCAAATTATTCGGAAGCCCCAGCAAATAGTCTGCTGAAACATTAAAAAAAAAGACATATTTCTCTTATGTCATTCATGCTAGGCTCGTATTTGTTATTTTCCATATATGAAATTTTCCTTTGTGTCATATTTAATTTTTCTCCAAGCTCTCCTTGTGTAAGGTCTTGGTCTTCTCGCAAATTTCTTAATTTTTCACCAAATGATAACTCCATACTTAACACCTCTTTTAAAAAATTTTATCATAGACGCAAACTTTCTATTGACTTTTAGACAGAAAACGTCTATAATTATTTTGTGAAAAGAAAAACAATTTATAACAAGGAGATTAAATTATGAAAAAAATTATCAGCATTTTTCTTCTGATGAGCATAATTTTGGGCATAGCTCCCCCGTCTGCCTTTTGTTCAGAATCAGAAAATAATTCTCTTAGCAATGAGGTTATGACACTTTCAAAAGAAGTTGAAGACATTTCACCTTTGATAAAATATAGAATGAATTTTGCAGTCGGAAGCATAAATACTGACGGGTCTGTAGGCACACGACGTGACGGAATTGTAACAAAAACTGCCGAGCCTCTTTGTTATGATTTTAAAATATCAGTAACCTACAACACTTCCCTTTACGACTTATATTATGGAATTTATAAAGATGATGGCACCTTTGCATATCTTCGAAATACAAGCGGAAATTTAATAATCTCTGCAGGCACAAAATTTCGTCTGTGGTTAAAATATAAAAATACAAAAGTTTGTTTAGAAACTATTTACGAAGATATTTTCTACGACCTTAAAATAAGCTCCCACAAAGATGTAATTGACAAAGAAACTCTTTTTAACGAGGGTATTTTTACCACAAAAACACCTCTTGATTGTTTAGAAGAGGTTTATCTTGTTGGCGAATTTGAAAATAAAGATATAAATATTATGCAAATCAGAAAAAATTTCTATGCAGAAAAAAGCGACAACTATTGGACTACCCTCTACTTATCTTATGCAGACGACAAATATACTCCCTTTGCAGAATATAGACTTATTTCAGATGAGCCAATAACTAATTTTGATAAAGACACCCCCATTGTTCTTACAACAAATGGCTATACTTCTTCTCCTGAAGTTGCCTACGCCCTTATAGATTTTAACTCACTTCCTGACAACTACAGCGTTCAGCCTCAGGTTTCTTTAAATGTAGAAAAAGCAAAAAATCTCGCTTTTAACCCCCAAATCAACTCTTACTTAATAAACTCTGCAATCGGGGAAGTTTCCCAAGAAAAAGACGTTCTTAGCGGCTACACAAAGGACGAGTCGGATTTAATTCATAAAGAAATTTATGCATCTGTTGATAAGAACCCTCTTTTATCACCAATTGAAGGATTAAAGGAAATTTATCTTGTAGGAGTAGATGAAAACCGTGAACTGATACTTACTCAGTTAAGAAAAAATTACTATAACGGAAAAAATTATATTTCATCTTTAGCAGTAGCTTATAAAGATGATCCTGACAAAATAATAGCACGCTTTTCATATTCTTCAACAGACTCACATAGTGATAAATACAATTCTAAAAAAATTATTCCGCTTGAGAGCTATTATTCAAGTGTCAGAGGATATGCCTTTATTGATTATGGCTTAATTTCTGACAACACTTCCTATTGGAAAGCAAAAGAAATTAACAAAGACAACGTAGTACAACTTTCTGCTTGTCCTAATATTAATAATTATTTGCTTTCTTTGGACGCATATGATGGAATAATCAAACTTAATAAAGATGTTGAACATCTTGTACTTCAGGCAGGAAAATCACGCTCATCAAGATTTTCAGATACTCTTACTCCCCTGCAATTTGTATATTTTACAGATGTTCACTCACAAAAGCTTGCATGGGAAAGAATTGTAGAATATATCAACTATTATGAAGATTATATACAATTTGCAATCCATACAGGCGACTATTGTGGTTCATATCAGAGCACATCATTAAATTTGTACGAAATTGCAAAACCTGAAAATCGCATTATCTACAATGCAGTAGGAAATCATGATACATATAAAGAATACAAATCAAGCGGTATAGTAAAAGCAACTCAAGAAGAAATATACAATATAGTTTTTCCAGACACGCAAGGCTGGGAAGCAAGCTTTGGAGAAGAGGAAAATGCTACCTATTATTATAAAGATTTCTCCGAATCAGGCATCCGCTTAATAGTCTTAGACGACCAACAATGGTCAGATGCGCAAAAAAATTGGCTTGTTGGGGTTTTGAATGATGCAAAAGAAAATAACCTTTCAGTCATAACTGCATCGCATATGTTAAGCGGTGACATTACAAAAAGAGTAGATTGCACCTTCACTCCAACCGATAATAATTCTTCCTTTTCTTACAAGGGCGGCAACTTGTTTGAAGATGTACTTGTTAATTTTAAAAACAATGGCGGAACTCACATTGCTCACTTTTGCGGTCACAACCACTTTGATGACATAGGCTACACAAAAGGCGGAATATTAAATATTCAATCAGAATGTGCCTCAGGCGGCTCTTTAAGCGGTGTAAGCGACGACAGACTGGAAAGTGTAAGAATACAAGGCACAAAAAGCTATGATTGCTTTAATGTGGTGTCAATTGATGTCAACACTAAAAGACTAAAAATTGTCCGCATCGGCTGTAATAGTAATGCATCACTTTTAGGAAAAACTGTACTCTGCTATGATTGGAAGAATGAGAAAGTTATTTCAAATTATTAAAAATAAATTTTATAAAGTATTGAAATTTACCATATTTTGAGATATAATTTAAACATAGAATATATTTTAAAAAACATTTTAACTGACTTAGAGAGGGAGAAAAAATAAAATGAAAAAATTATTATTGTGTGTGTTACTCGGAATA
>JAZURZ010000035.1:0-5650 GCA_045606465.1 Clostridia bacterium
AATTTATTATAATGCATCAGCAGATGGACTTATTTGCTCTTTTGCAGTTCTGCACAAAAATAAAGAGTCGCAAGAGTTTTATCATCGTTCAAATTATGGCTGGGGAAGCACTTATATTCCCAATGCCGCAATGACAGTGACCTATTGCAGAGTGGAAGAAACCTATAGCGATTTGATTGTTGCAGATATTGATGGTGCAAGACCTATAGAGGAATATGCATGGAGAAATTATTACATTTTCAACAATTCCTCAAAAAAGCTTACAAAGGCAAGTTTTTCAGACATAAAAGCGGGGGATAAAATAGTAGGCTTATGGAAGTGGAGCAACATGAATGATTTGGTAATATATCGCTGATGTGAGTTTTCTTTACCATATTCTGAATCATCATATGAAAATTTGGCTATTTTCCCGAAATTTTCAAAAATATCTTTACACAATGGTGTTTTTGGTATATAATAGGTAAATGTAAAAGGGAGTAGCTTACGAAGAATAAAACCTTCGTTGCAATGGCGTCATTACGGTAATAAATTACCCGCTTTTGTATGAAATAGCAAGACTTTTATGATTTTTAAAAAGAAAAGTCATAAAAGTCTTTTTTGTTTTTTAAAAAGCTTATCCTAAAAAATAAAAACAAAGGACGGTAAAAACAAATGGAATCAATTGCGCTTAATTTTATGGAGCTTGCAAACAATTGGCAAATGCTTCTTATGTGGTTCATCGGCGGTGTTTTAATATACCTTGCGATAAAAAAGGATATGGAACCCACACTTTTATTGCCAATGGGCTTTGGAGCAATTTTGGTAAACCTGCCATTTTCAGGAGCTCAGGAAACAGTTGAAATTTTATTCAATGCAGGTGTTCAAAACGAGCTTTTCCCATTGCTTTTGTTCATAGGAATAGGAGCCATGATAGACTTTGGACCTTTGCTTTCAAATCCTAAGCTTATGCTTTTTGGCGCAGCAGCTCAATTTGGAATTTTCTTCACACTCGCAGTTGCGTCTTTGCTCGGATTTGATTTAAAGGATGCGGCATCTATTGCAATTATCGGTGCAGCAGACGGACCTACATCAATTTTCGTGGCAACCACCCTTGGTTCAAAGTATATAGGTGCTATAATTGTTGCGGCTTATTCATATATGGCGCTTGTGCCTATTGTTCAGCCGCCTGTTATTAAGCTTTGCACAACTAAAAAAGAGCGTCTTATACGCATGCCTTATCATCCAAAATCGGTTTCAAAAACCACAAAGATACTTTTCCCGATTATAATAACTGTTATCACTGGTCTTATTGCACCTACAAGTGTTGCTCTTATCGGATTTTTGATGTTTGGTAATTTGATAAGAGAGTGTGGAGTTTTAGATTCTTTGTCTGAAACCGCCCAAAAAGTGCTTGCAAACCTTGTAACCTTGCTTTTGGGAATAACCATCGCATCAAGAATGCAAGCAGCAGACTTTTTGCAGATTGAAACTCTTATGATAATAGGACTTGGACTTGTAGCATTTATATTTGACACTGTCGGTGGTGTAATGTTTGCAAAATTTATGAACCTTTTCTTAAAGGAAAAAATCAATCCTATGATAGGAGCGGCAGGAATTTCTGCTTTCCCGATGTCGTCAAGAGTTGTGCATAAAATGGGCTTAAAGGAAGACCCTCAAAATTTCCTTCTTATGCATTCGACAGGAGTTAATGTTTCGGGTCAGATTGCATCGGTTCTCGCTGGAGGAATAATATTAAGTTTAGTACAGAATATTGTAAAATAAACTAAGAAAGGAAGATTTGTATTATGAATATTGCAGGTTTTGTGCAGACACTTCCCATTATAGGAGAGGGACTTTTAGGAATATTTGCAGGTACTATTTTCATGATTTTGGTAATGACATTTTTAAATAAATTTGTAAAATAACTAAAAACTGTTGACAAATACAGCTTGTAAGAATATAATATTATTGATTTGTTTTAGGGCAGGGTGTGAGTCCCTACCGGCGGTAATGAGCTTTTTGCTTTAGTCCGAGAGCCTTTTGGCAGAGCGGGTGAGATTCCCGAACCGACGGTATAGTCCGGATGAAGAAAAATAAATTATAACTTTTGTTTGAATTTATAAAGCCCTGAAAAAGATTTTTTCAGGGCTTTTTCATGTTTAAAATAAAAAATGATTTTGCCTAAGACAAAGTCCATATTATAAAAGGAGGCTTTTTTAAAATGAATGACACAAAAAAAATAACCACATTAGGAATTATGGGAGCTTTGTCGGTGCTATTAGCAGTGATGATACATTTTCCTATTTTTCCGGCGGCTCCGTTTTTGGAATATGACCCGGCTGATATTCCGATATTTATATCAACCTTTCTTTTTGGTCCCTTATCGGGATTTTTACTTACAGTTATTGTAAGCCTTGTTCAGGGCATTACAGTAAGCTCGTCGAGCGGTGTTATAGGAATAATAATGCATATTTTATCGACAGGCTCATTTGTGCTCGTAGCAGGGAATTTGTATAAGAAAAATAAAAGCAGAAAAAATGCAAGCCTCTCACTTTTGTCGGGCGCACTTACCATGTCGATTGTTATGATTTTGTGGAATGTAATCATAACTCCCATATTTATGAATGTGGATAGGGAGATTGTTTTAAAAATGCTCATTCCCGCAATTATCCCTTTTAATGTGATAAAATCGGGAGCAAATGCAATTATAACTATGCTTGTGTATAAAAAAATATCAAAGCTTGTAAAAAAAGAAGATTGATAAAATCAAAAGGCGGCATTTTTGCCGCCTTTTATCTTTGATAAAGCTTTGTTTTTTAAATCTTATTCGTAATCCACGACATTTACCCAGGACTGAAGAAAATCTTTTTCTTCTTTTTTTCCCTTGACCGACTGCGATGCTGCAACTATTGGCATCCACTTTTGAACATATTGCTTTGCAGTATCACTTTTTTTGCAAAAAAGATTAAGATATTTTTCAGCCAAATCATTTTTTTTGTCAAGGCAGAACAAAAGATAAGTTCTTGCTACATCTGCAGAAGCATTGCCTTGAGTTGCGTGCGCCCAATCCAGAATGTAGGGAGTGGAGTCCTTTGTTATAATAATATTTGATGGATTGAAATCGCCATGGCACACCTTGTTGTGCTTGGGCATACCCTCAAGACGTGTATGCAAATCATAGCGTGTGGTTGCATCAAAATCAGACTCGCTTATTTTACGATTCATTTTGTCTTTTAGCTTTGTCAAAAGAGGAGCTTTTTTCGAATGAACCAAAAGCTGCAAATCAACTAAAAGCTCAAGATACTCATCTTCCTTATCGGGGTTTTCTTCCATAAGCTGTGTAAGGGTTTTTCCTTCAATATATTCTGTGACAATTGCCCATTTTCCATCAACTATACCAACCTCGAGAATTTTAGGTATATTAAGACCGGTTTCTTCAATTCTTGACTGATTTAATGCCTCATTTAAGACATCAGATTTTGAATAGTTTTCGTCAAAAACCTTGATGCAGACATCTTTGTCACGATAAAGAGTTTTGTTTTTTCTTACTGAAATTACATTGTCAAGCTTCATTTTCAATTACCTCCGTTCTTTCTATAGTTCAAGCTTTTTTGCGGCTTGTTTTGGTTGTATTTTTTGCTTTTTTTGATACAGGCTTTTCTTCTTTGGAAAAGTTCTTGCCATAATAAGCATTAAGATACATTTTTTTAATTTCACTCATAAGAGGATAACGGGGGTTAGCACCTGTGCACTGGTCATCAAATGCCTGTTCAACCATTTCATCAAGATTGTCAAGAAAAGCTTTTTCGTCGATGCCATAATCTTTTATACTGTCCTTAATTCCAACCTTTGACTTTAAGTCATTTATAGCCTTTATAAGTCCCTCGAGCTTTTGAGCGTCATTTTTGCCGACAATACCAAGATGGTCGGCAATTTGGGCATAGCGTGCCAGAGTGTGAGGATGGTCATATTGTGAAAATGTTCCCATTTTAACAGGAGCCTCAGATGCATTAAATCGAATTACCTCTTCAATCATAAGAGCATTTGCTACGCCGTGGGGGAGATGATGGAATGCTCCTAATTTGTGTGCCATAGAATGGCATATTCCCAAAAATGCATTTGCAAATGCCATGCCTGCAATGGTTGCGGCATTTGCCATTTTTTCACGTGCAACAATATCATTTTGACCATTTTCGTAAGCCTTGGGAAGATATTCAAATATTGTCTTTAATGCCTGCAATGCAAGACCGTCAGTATAATCGGTTGCAAGCATTGATGCATAGGCTTCAACTGCGTGAGTTACAGCATCAATTCCCGATGCAGCAGTAAGACCTTTTGGTGCAGACATATGAAAATCTGTGTCGATAATAGCCATATCAGGAAGAAGCTCATAATCTGCAAGAGGATACTTAACTCCTGACTTTTCGTCGGTGATAACTGCGAATGGTGTTACCTCAGAGCCTGTACCTGCAGATGTCGGAATTGCCACAAAATATGCTTTTTCGCCCATTTTGGGGAAGGTGTAAACTCTTTTTCTTATGTCGATAAATCTCATTGCCATGTCCATGAAATCAGCATCAGGATGCTCATAAAGAACCCACATAATTTTTGCTGCGTCCATAGCCGAGCCGCCACCTAAAGCTATGATTGTATCAGGCTTGAAACTTTGCATCTGCAATGCACCATTTTTTGCATTTTCCAATGTTGGATCAGGTTGAACATCAAAAAATGTTGTGTGAACAATGCCCATTTCGTCCAGTTTATCGGTGATTGGTTTGGTATAGCCATTTTCATAAAGGAAATTATCGGTAACTATAAAGGCTCTTTTTTTGCCCATTACAGATTTGAGTTCGTCCAAAGCGACAGGAAGGCAACCTTTTTTAATATATATTTTTTCGGGTGCACGGAACCAAAGCATATTTTCCCTTCTTTCTGCAACTGTTTTAATATTAAGAAGATGTTTAACACCAACATTATCCGAAACCGAGTTTCCGCCCCATGAGCCACAACCGAGTGTGAGGGAGGGAGCTAGCTTGAAATTGTAAAGGTCGCCAATACCGCCGTGAGATGATGGAGTATTAACTAAAATTCGGCAGGTTTTCATTCTTTTTGCAAATTCGTCAAGCTTTTCTTTTTCGGTAATTTCATTAAGATATACAGACGAGGTGTGACCAAATCCGCCATCTGCAATAAGCTGCTCTGCTTTTGAAAGTGCGTCATTGAAGTTCTTTGCTTTATACATTGCAAGAACCGGGGAGAGTTTTTCGTGAGCAAATTCTTCTGAAAGAAGAACACTTTCCACTTCTCCGATAAGAATTTTTGTGTCTTCAGGAACCTTTACGTCTGCAAGAGAAGCAATTTTAAAAGCACTCTGCCCAACGATTTTTGCATTTAAAGAGCCATTTATAATAATGGTTTTTCTCACCTTTTCAGTTTCATCGGAAGAAAGGAAATAGCAACCTCTTTTTGCAAATTCCTTTTTAACTTTATCATAAATGCTTTCAATAACTATAACCGATTGTTCGGAAGCGCAAATCATTCCGTTATCAAAGGTTTTGGAATGAATAATGGAGTTTACTGCAAGCAAAATATTCGCAGTGTGGTCAATGATTGCAGGGGTGTTTCCAGCACCGACGCCCAAAGCGGGCTTTCCGCTTGAATAAGCCGCTTT
>JAZURZ010000036.1:0-11095 GCA_045606465.1 Clostridia bacterium
AATTCATCTTCGATGAATTCATTATACCATCTTTTTTTACATTATTCAATATTTTTTCTTTTTCTTTAAAATTTTTTCTTTTCCTTTAAATAGGATACTAAATTTTTATATTTCTTGACTATTTTATAAATTTGTGATAGAATATAAAAACCATGATACAATGACAGGGTTTATGCCCTTGTGGTTTTTTGATAAAATTTCCGAAAGGATTTTGAAAATGAAAAAAAATGTTAAGATTCAGCCATTTACTTTTGGAATTATTTTAAGTATTCTTGTTTTTTGGCTGGCAGGTTCATTCAATTTTATAAATCACGACAACTTTCTTCTTGCAGGTATAGAAATTCTTGCCGGCTTTTTCCTTGTTGCATACTTTGTTGTGGTTCAGAAGCGTCACACAAAGGATATTGAAGAATATGTAAAGCTTGTAACTACCCAGAACAGCACCATGGCAAACGATGCAATAAGTCGCTTTCCTCTTGCTACGGTGATTTTGAGAATTGACGGCAGAATCATGTGGTATAACGACCTTTTTTCGGATATGTTTGAAAGTGATTCCTTGTATGAACTGCATATAAGCAGCATCATGCCTGAGCTCAAGTGGTCAGAAATTTTAAAATCCTCCGACGGCATTGATATGTCGGCAGGATATAAAGGTAGAAACTACGACGTTAAGGGAAACATTATTGCAAGCAAAACCGAGGTTGACGAAAGGGGCAAGCCCATTTACTCAGTTCTTCTTTATTTTATCGACCGCACAGAGCATCTTAAATTGCAGAAAAAATATGAAAGAGAAAAAACCGATGTTGCTATTATAAGCATTGACAACTACGATGATATTCTTCAAAAAATGGACGACGAGGTGTATCAGACTACTGTTTCTGCCATCTCCCGCTGCGTAAGCACTTGGGTTTTGAAAAGCAAGGGAGTTTTAAAAAAGACCGATCGTGACAGATATATCGTCTTTTTTGAGCATAAGTATCTTGATGAGTATATAAAAACAAAATTTGACCTTTTAAATAATGTTCGTGCAATAGGCGAGGAAATTAAAACTCCCCTCACCGTCAGCATAGGAATAGGCACAGGCGGACATATTTTAGAAAATGAAAGCTTTGCACGTGCCGCAATAGATATGGCACTTGGCAGAGGAGGCGACCAGGCTGCAATTAAGGACAGTACGCAATATAGCTTTTATGGCGGAAATGTAAAGGATTATGAAAAGAGCACACGAGTTAAAGCACGAGCTGTTGCTGTTGCTATGAAGGACTTTATAAAGCATGCTGACAAGGTAATATTTATGGGACATTCAAACTCCGATTTCGACTGTTTCGGAGCGGCAATCGGTCTTCAAAGAGCTGTACGTTCCCAGGGTGTTATGCCATATATAATATATGATGGTTCCCTTTCAACAAAAAAGCTTGCTGATGAGATAAAGAAAAACCCCGAATACGATGAAATGCTTATAACAAATTCACAGGGAATGGAGCTTATCACTCCCGACACACTTTTGGTGGTTTTAGACGCACATCGTCCAAATATGCTTGCATGTCCCGAGCTTTTGAATTATGCAAATAAAATTGTGTTGATAGACCACCACAGAAGAAGCACAGATTTTATTGAAAACATTTCACTCACCTATCATGAGCCTTATGCTTCATCTACCTGCGAAATGGTGGCTGAAATAATGCAATATCTCGACACTTCTCATTCCATGACTGAATTTGAGGCAATGTCTTTGTATATCGGAATATTAATGGACACCAAAAACTTTATTACCAAGACAGGTGTTCGCACCTTTGAAGCGGCATCATTTTTAAAGCGCTATGGCTTAGATACATCTGTTGTTAAACAGATTTTCAATGTAGAAAAAGACGATTATATGCAAAAGCTTGATATTGTTAAAACAACTCAGCTTTATAATGGCGACACTGCTATTGCTCATAGCTTAAAGGAGCTACAGAACATTCGTGTTATATCCTCTCAGGCAGCAGATGATATGCTTGGCATTTCAGGCACAAAAGCAGCTTTTGTTGTATATCCCATTGATGGCTCAATTTGTATAAGCTCACGTTCATTGGGCGAGATAAACGTTCAGCTTATTATGGAAAAGCTTGGTGGCGGAGGGCATATGACAAGCGCAGGAGCACGAATTGAAAATGCTGATATTTTTGAGGTCATGGAGCTTTTAAGGCAGGCAATCGACCAATATATTGAAGAAAAATAATTTAAAAAAATCATTATACTCCTTGCATTCCCACATATCAAGGGTATAAAAAGTTAATATTTGTAGGAAGAAAGGTTATGAAAATTATGAAGGTTATTTTAAATCAAGATGTAAAAGGACAAGGAAAAAAGGGACAGCTCGTTGAGGTTTCGGACGGATATGCAAGAAATTTTTTACTTCCTAAAAAATTAGCAAAGGAAGCTACCAAAGAAAATATAAATGTAATGCAAGGTCAGCAGGAATCGGCTGAATACAGAAGAAAAAAAGAGCTTGAGGAAGCAAATGCCCTTGCAGAGCGTATGAAGGAAATTTCGGTTAAGCTTCAGGCAAAAGCAGGAGAAAATGGCAAGCTTTTCGGTTCAATCACATCTAAGGATATCTGCGAGGCTCTTATTTCTCAGCATCACATCAAAATTGACAAGAAAAAATTTGTACTTCCCGATGGAATAAAAACACTTGGCACAACCGAGGTTGATGTTAAAATCCATCCCGGAGTTGTCGGAAAAATTAAGGTTTTGGTGGAAAGCATTTAATTTATAAAAGGTGGAAAAAACAATGACACAGACTGATTTAAATTATATAGGCATGGAGCTTCCCCACTCTCAGGAAGCCGAGGAATCGGTCATCGGAAGTGCTCTTATTGATTCGGCAAGTGTTGCCGCTTCTGCAGAAATAATACGTCCTGAGGATTTTTACTTTGAGCAGAATAGGGAAATTTATGCTGTTATAATGGAGCTTTTTAATGAGAATATTCCTATTGATATAATAACTGTCCCAAATCGTCTTAATCAGGAGGATAAGTTAGAGGCTGTTGGCGGCATAACCTATTTAAAGACAGTTGCCGCATCGGTTGCTACCACAAGAAATGTGGTTTATCATGCTAAAATTATAAAGGAAAAATCAATTTTAAGAAAGCTTATTTTTGCTTCTCAGAACATTTCCAAAATAGCTTACGACGGTGGCGAGCAGGTTGATAGAATTTTAGAGCAGTCCGAGCAAATGGTTTTCGATGTTTCCTCCTCTAAGGAGCAAAATGACATTGTTCACATTCAGGACGTTTTAATGACTGCTTATGAAGACATGGTTTCAAATGCTCTTAATAAAGAGCAACTCACAGGCGTGCCTACTGGTTTTGAGGAATTAAATCGTCGTACAGGCGGTCTTCACGGTGGAGAATTTGTTATCATTGCAGGACGCCCCGGTATGGGTAAATCAAGCTTTGCAGTAAACATTGCCGAAAGTGCGGCAATAAACAATAATATTCCCGTTGCCATTTTCAATCTTGAAATGTCAAAAAGCATGATTGTAAATCGTATCCTTTGCTCTCAGGCACTTGTGGATTCTGCCAAAGTGAGAATGGGTAACTTCACAGGCGATGATTGGCAGCAGTTAGGCTCGGTAATAGATAAGGTTGCAGCAGCTCCTATTTACATAGACGATACTGCTTCCATTACGGTTTCGGAAATCCGTGCAAAATGCAGACGCTTAAAGCAGGCAAAAAAGCTTGGTCTTGTTGTTATAGACTATCTTCAGCTTATGCAAGGCTCTTCACGCTCAGACAATCGTCAGCAGGAAATTTCTGAAATTTCACGTTCCTTAAAGGTTCTTGCAAAGGAGCTTGACATTCCTGTCATTGCTCTTTCACAGCTTGCAAGAAACTGTGAAACCCGAAGCGACAAGCGCCCAATGCTATCTGACTTAAGAGAATCGGGCGCAATAGAACAGGACGCAGATATTGTTATGTTTTTATATCGTGATGAATATTACAATAAAGACAGCGAGGAAAAAAACATTGCAGAATGTATCATAGCAAAGCAACGAAGCGGCGAGACTGGAATGTTTAAATTAGGCTGGCAAGGAAGATATACCAAGTTTGTAAATATAGATTATTCAACTCCAGAGGAGCGTTAAGTAAAATGAGCTCTTATAAAAAGGTTCTTAAAAAAGCCGAGGAAACAATTAAAAAATATTCGCTTATTGAAGAAAACGACCGTGTGCTTGTTGCTCTTTCAGGCGGCGGCGACTCAGTTCTTCTTCTCTATGTGTTGTCTTCCTTAAAGGAAAAATATAATTTTTCCCTTGCAGCTGCCCATGTCAATCACTCTTTAAGAGAGGAAGCTGACGACGAGGAATTGTTTTGCTCCCGTCTTTGTTCAAAACTTAATATAGAATTTTTCAAAAAAAAGGCAGATATTGAAAATATTGCCCATAGCGAGCACATCTCCTCAGAAAGTGCAGGCCGCAAAATCCGCTACGCTTTTTTTGAAGAATTAAAACTCTCGCATGGCTTTTCAAAAATTGCAACAGCTCATCATGCAGATGACAATGCAGAAACAATTTTAATGCATTTTATAAGAGGCGGCGCAACAAAAGGGCTTTCAGGAATTGAGTTTATTCGTCCCGATGGTATAATCCGCCCCTTTTTGGAAATTCCTAAGTCGGATATTTTAGCGGCGCTTTCGGAAGAAAATATTGAATTTGCCAATGACAAAACAAATTTCGAGACAATTTATACAAGGAATAAGGTAAGACTTTCTCTTATTCCTGAAATTTTAAAATACAATCCTAATTTTTGCAAGACGGTCACTCAAAATGGCGTGCTTTTTTCTGAAGACGAAGCCTTTTTGTCAGAGTATGCAAAAAACGCATTTCGGGAAATTTCCACAGGCGATGGGGTTAAAAAATCAAAGCTTGATTTATATCCTCCTGCTATTAAAAGACGTATTATACAAATTCTTTATAAAGAATTTTCAAAAAAGGTTGAAAATCTTTCCCATGGGTATGTAGAGGCAATTCTTTCCCTCTCACAATCGGGGCAGTCGGTTTCTCTTCCCGAAAATGCAAAGGCAGTGTTGGAATATGATAAAATTTTTTTCAAAAAACACACAACCAACTCGGATTATGAATATGAGATTTTTCCTGAAATTGGTTTATATATTCCCCAAACCGAGCAGAATATAATTATAAAAAAAGTTGATGCTGACTCCAGAAGCGCCTTTTCTTTACCTGATGGTGCAAAACTCATTATAAGGAATAGACGAAGGGGTGACTTTTTCTTTCCTATTGGAATGACGGGTCGAAAAACCATTTCAAATCTTTTTACCGACAAAAAAATTCCCGCACAGATGCGAAATGAAATTCCTCTCCTTACCGCCGACGGACAAATTGTAAATATCGGTGGGAGATTTTTTGACCGTCGCTTTTATGAAAATAAAAAGAATAATTTTTATATTTTAAAAATTTTTTAACAACAAAAACATAGACTAAATTATTTTATTAAGGAGTGAATTTTTTGCAGAAAAAATTTAATGGACTAAGAGCATTTGTTACCGCTATTGCGATTTTTATGATTTTATATTCATTTGTTAATATCTTTTCCTCTTCTTCAATTTCTACACAATATTCTGACCTTATCTCTGATATAAAGGCACAAAAGGTTCAAAGTATTGTACTTGACCAGACAAACGCAGTTTATACTATAAAAAATGAGCTTTCGTCAAATGGAGATTACATTATCTATACCACGCAAATTCCATCTGTTGAGGTTTTTCGTGACGATGCAGGCGAGGCGCTTTTAAATCAAATAGAGAATGGGACTTTAGAATATTCTATTAAAAAGCAAGGGATGTCACCCTGGTCGCTCATCACTCCGATATTAACCATCGGACTTGTAATTTTCTTTGTTGTGATGATGCTAAGACAATCTCCTGCCGGCAAGGGCAACAATTTCACACGAAGCAGAGCCAAGCTCGTGGTTGATGACAAGAAAACAACAACATTTAAGGACGTAGCAGGCTCATTTGAAGAAAAGTGCGAGCTTTCTGAACTTGTGGAATTTTTAAAAGACCCTAAAAAATTTATAAAACTCGGAGCAAGAATTCCTAAGGGAGTTTTGCTTGTAGGCTCTCCGGGAACCGGAAAAACACTTCTTGCACGTGCAGTTGCAGGCGAGGCAGGTGTTCCCTTCTTTTCAATAAGCGGTTCAGATTTTGTTGAGCTTTATGTGGGCGTGGGTGCAGCCCGTGTGCGTGACCTTTTTGATCAGGCGAAAAAAAGCCGCCCCTGCATAATTTTCATTGACGAAATTGACGCAGTCGGAAGAAAAAGAGGCGCAGGCATGGGCGGCGGTCATGATGAGCGTGAGCAGACACTAAATCAGCTTTTGGTTGAAATGGATGGCTTTGGAGTAAATGAGGGAATTATAATGATTGCGGCAACCAACCGACCTGATATATTAGACCCTGCACTTCTCCGCCCCGGCAGATTTGACCGTCAGATAGTTGTAAATCCTCCCGATGTGAAGGAACGTGAAGAAATATTAAAAATTCATTCTGCAAAAAAACCTCTTGCAGAGGAAGTTGACTTAAATGCGATTGCAAGGGTTACAGCAGGCTACACAGGTGCAGATTTGGAAAATCTTATGAACGAAGCGGCAATTTTTGCAGCAAGACGAGGTAAGGAAAAAATTGATTCTTCCGACCTCGACGATGCAAATGTGAAAATAGTTATGGGAACCGAGAAAAAATCAAGGGTGATTACCGACAAGGAAAAGCATCTTACTGCTTATCACGAGGCAGGTCATGCCCTTTTGTCAAAGCTTTGCGACTCCTCCTCAAAGGTGCATCAGATTTCTATTATTCCAAGAGGCAGAGCAGGCGGATACACCATGAATTCTCCTAAAGAGGATAAATTTTATTCTTCAAAAGCTGATATGCTAAATGAAATTATTGTCCTCTTAGGCGGCAGAGTTGCAGAAAAAATCAAGCTTGATGACATAAGCACAGGTGCATCAAATGACTTAGAGCGTGCAACAAGCATTGCCCGCTCAATGGTTACAACCTATGGAATGAGCGATGCTCTTGGCCCTGTCTTTTATGATTCAAACCAAGAGGTTTTCCTGGGAAGGGACTTTGCACATTCAAAAAATTATTCTGAAAAGGTTGCATCCCTTATAGATGATGAAACCAAGAAAATTTTAAATACTCAATATGATGAAGCTCTTCGCCTTTTAAAGGAAAACGAAGAAACTCTTGACAAAATTGCCAATCTTCTGTTAGAAAAAGAAACTATCACAGGCGAAGAATTTGAAGAAATTTTAAAAATGTCATAAGGCTTTTTTAACTAAAGGCTTTAGAATAAAAAACAATTTTGAAAGGAAAGAAAAAAAATGAAAGTATCAAAAGACATGATTATTATGGATGTATTAAAGCTAAACCCCGAAACTGCACAATTCTTTTTGAATATTGGTATGCATTGTTTGGGCTGCCCCTCTGCAAGTATGGAAACTATTGAGCAAGCTTGCATGGTTCATGGTGCAGACGCTGATAAGCTTGTTGCTGACCTTAATGAATTTTTAGAAGGTGCAGAATAATTTAAAAATTTTACCGAGTCTTAAAAGCTTTTAGGGCTTTTAAGACTCTACATAAAAACAAAAAGGGGCAAAGCTTTACCCCTTTTAATTTTAGGTAATTCTAAAATTAAAATTTTACAATTACCTATTTAATTTTAATTACAAAGGAGAGTTATAAGACCTTGTTTGACAAGCTTGAAGCATTAGAAGAAAGATATTTGTTTTTGGAGCAGAAAATAAGCGACCCCGAAACAATTGCCGACCTTGATTTGTGGCGAAAATATTGTAAGGAAAATTCCGACCTTGCTCCCATAGTTGAAAAATATCGTGAATATAAAAAGGCAAAACAAACCATAATTGATGACAAGCAAATGCTTGCCGAAGGTCAGGATAAGGACTTAGAGGAGCTTATTCGTCTTGAGCTTAGTGAGGCAGAGGACGCTTTAAAAAGTGTTTCGGAGGAGCTTAAAATACTTCTTCTTCCCAAGGACCCTAATGACGAAAAGAATGTTATTATGGAAATAAGGGGCGGAACAGGCGGTGACGAGGCTGCATTATTTGCTGCCGACCTTATGCGCATGTACTCCATGTACGCAGAAAGCCGACGCTGGAAGATTGATATATTAAATTCCAACCCCACCGATATAGGTGGTTACAAAGAGGTCTGCTTCTCAATTGAGGGACAGGGTGCATATTCTCGTCTTAAATTTGAAAGCGGAGTTCACAGAGTTCAGCGTGTCCCCTCCACCGAATCAGGCGGAAGAATACACACATCGGCAGTGACAGTTGCAGTTCTTCCCGAGGTTGAAGAGGTCGAGGTTGACATTAATCCAAATGACTTAAGAATTGATGTCTTTCGTGCAGGGGGACCGGGAGGTCAGTGCGTAAACACCACCGACTCAGCGGTGAGAATAACCCACCTGCCTACAGGAATTGTTGTTTCTTGCCAGGACGAAAAATCCCAATTCAAAAATAAGGACAAAGCAATGAAAATTCTGCGCTCAAGAATTTATGAGGTCATGGAGGAGCAACGCCATAAGGAAATTGCTGACGAGAGAAAATCTCAAGTGGGCTCGGGTGACCGCAGCGAACGAATAAGAACATATAATTTCCCGCAAGGAAGAATAACCGACCACAGAATAAATCTTACACTCTACAAGCTTGATCAGGTGCTTGACGGAGGTCTTGATGAGCTTATAGACGCTCTTGTAACTGCTGACCAGAGTGCAAGACTTGCAAGCAATGACGACTGATAAAAATTAAAATACAACCATTTTTTAAAAAAAGGAGGTGTTTTTTTGGCAAACCTTAATAAGACAAAATCCTTAAGGTCCTACCTTTTGGGACTTCCCGATTTTGTTTCTTCCTACATTCTTGAATACTACAATGGCGAAAGTATTAATACCCAAATAGGATATTGCATTGACATACGTGTGTTTTTAAATTATCTTTGCGAGGAAGTGTTTCTTAAAAAAACTTCTCCCGAAAAAATAACCATAAAGGACATAAACTCTGTCACAGTTTCCGACCTTATACATTTTAAAAGTTATTTGAAGGAATACACAATAAATTCAGTTTCGGTGTCTGGGCGCCCCATAACACGAGTGTGCAAAAATTCTGCTTTTGGTATAAACAGAAAGCTTTCTGCTGTAAGAGGTCTTTTTATCTATCTTTACAAGACCGATAAAATATCTGAGAATATCACCGACAAAATTGACTTTATGAAGCTTCATCATCAGATAAAAAAGCCGCTTACAACTGCCGAAACTATCAAATTGATAGATGTAATTTATAATGGCGAAAAATATTTTAAAGAAAGAAATTTGGCAGAATATTTACGCAGACGTTCCCGTGATATTGCAATTTTTACCGCTTATCTCGGAACAGGTGTGCGTGTGAGCGAGCTTGCAAATTTAAATGTTGAAGATGTTGATTTTGAAACGGTTTCCTTTACCGTCAGACGAAAAGGCGGCGATGAGCAGGAAATTTTTATGCCTGTTCAAGTGGAAAATTGCATTTTTGCATATCTTTGCCAAAAAGAGCCCGAGGAAATTGAAGATAATCACAATCTTAAAATTTTGCGCACAACGGGACCTCTTTTTCTAAACAGAAATGGGAAAAGACTTGGAATTTCGGGAATTGAAAAAATGCTTAAAAATTATTGTACGGTTGCTGGCATAACCCATCCCGACAAAACCCGTCCCCACGCTCTCAGAAGAACCTTTGCCTGCCGACTTTTAGAAGACGGCGTGGATATTAAAATGGTTGCTGAGCTTATGGGACACAAAAACATTGAGGTTACCCATCGCTATTATGCGCAATACAACGCACAAGCCCGAAAAGAGGTTATGCGTAACTTGCAGGTATATGATGATAATGAGTGATTGATATAATTTCAGTGACTAATTTATTTTTTCTTCACATAAAAAATGAGCCCATAGGCTCATTTTTTATATTACATTTCTTATAAATCCAAACAATATCAAAAGACAAGCTATTGTCCACAAAACGCATTTTTCAATTCTTAAAAGCTCTCTTTTTCCATAAAGCACAAAGCGTATTTCATAATTTAAAAACACAACTGCAATTATAGGAAAGGTAATAAACAATGCCTTATTATAGCAATACGCCTCATAAAAATTCCCTTTTATAAGCTCTGTTGCCATTCTGGTTATTCCACATGATGGGCACAAAAGTCCTGTCATTTTATTAAAAATGCAAGGAAGAGAAAGTTTGAGCTTTGCAAAAGCAAAATAATATGTTATACCCGCTGCAAGAATGAGTATAAGCTTTATAAAGACACATTTTAGCCTTTTTTTCATTGTTTTTTAAAATTATCTTTTAAGCAATTGCTTTGTTAATTGAATCCTGCATAAGCGCATAGGAAACTATTCCAAAGCCGAAAAGCGAAAGAATTAAATACAAAATTCCTCTTGATTGTGAGCTTTCTCCTTTTTTAGCAAAAACATTGTCAAGCTTGTCGCCCATTTTGTACATCCAATAAAGCTGATAAATTCCGCAGGTTATAAGTGACAACAAAAATGCCACTCCGCCTGAGGGTGCGTCTTTGTCAGCTGCGAGTTCATTTACCTCGTCGTTAAGCTTTATAAACCAATAAATTCCATAAATTCCGCAGGTTATGAGTGAAAGAATAACCGCTACTGCAACACTTCTTTTTTCCAACATAAAAAATACCAACCTTCCTTTTATTTTAAAACAATTATATAATATTTGTCGCAATTTGTCAATATATAAAAAACATGTCGGGCATTTTAAAAACACCCGACATATAATATTCACCAATAAATTAATTTGTGTAGTTGTCAAAATATCCTTGAACCAAAACAACAGGAGTTCCCTTATCGCCCGAGCCGCTTGTTAAGTCACAAAGTGAGCCTATAAGGTCGGTAAGCTGTCTTGGGGTTGTACCCTGAAACGCCATATTTCCAACAAGATTATTCTGCTTTTTCTTTATGCTCTCAGAAATTGCCTGCTTTAGGGCCTCACCTGACAAATCCTTATAG
>JAZURZ010000037.1:0-30916 GCA_045606465.1 Clostridia bacterium
AGAGTTGAAACAACTAAATTTTAGAAAATTCATACATAAATTTATGTTGCAATTTTAGTATAACTTTTTTAGCAAAATGTATTGACAAAAACTATTTTGTGTGCTATAATACCATCACGAAATGCGGGAGTGGCGCAGTGGTAGAGCGTCACCTTGCCAAGGTGAACGCCGCGAGTCCGAATCTCGTCTTCCGCTCCAGAAAAAGCGACTTGCCTGTGCAAGTCGCTTTTTCAGTTATATTTGCCTTGCGGCAAGTTATGAGTTTAGATTGCTTTGCAAGTTATGAATTGACTTCGTCAATGTTCATTTTTGTGGGCAAATATATCATAACTGAAAACATAAGGTTTCATTATAACTTTTACGAAGTAAAATCATAACTCTAAACGGGATTACAATCCTGCATCTATTATGTAGCCGAAAGCCAGATTAAGAAACGACAATTTTCGCATTAGAAAGCTGTCGTTTCTTTTTGTATTCTTATCTTCTCACTATTCTCCCTTTTCTTTTTAATTAATCCGAAAAGCTTGACAAGTGCCAAAAAACGCTTTTCTCTTTCTATTTTAAAAATAAAAAATCATATAAGGAATTGTCCTTTAATATTAATATAACAAGCAATATAAAAGTGAAAGGACAGATTTTTATTATGACGTGGCACAATAAAAGCATAAGCGATGTATTAAAGGAGCTCTCTGTCAGTCCCGAAAATGGTTTGTCGGAGAGTGAGGCAAAAAAAAGACTTTTAAAATTCGGCAAAAACATTATAGATTCAAAAAAGCCGCCTGGTTTTTTTAAAAAGCTGCTTGAGCAATTTAAGGATTTTATGATTATTATTCTCCTTGTCGCTGCCGCAATATCTTTTGTAACCTCAATAATGAATGGTGAATCTGACTATGCCGATAGTATAATTATTTTGTGCATTGTCATTTTTAATGCCATAATTGGCGTAATTCAAGAACATCGTGCAGAAAAATCTATTGAGGCACTTAAAAAAATTTCCTCTCCCACAGCTTTGGTTCGCCGAGGAGGGCAATCTCTCACAATTCTTGCCCAAAATCTTGTTCCTGGTGATATTATTATATTAAAAAGCGGAAATCGTGTCCCTGCAGATTGCAGGATTCTTTCTTGTGTTTCACTTTTGTGCGACGAATCCATGCTTACAGGAGAATCTGTTCCGATTGAAAAAAAATCTGACTTTATTTGCGATACCCATTCCCTTTTAGCAGAAAGGAAAAATATGCTATGGGCAGGAAGCATGATAGTAGGAGGAAAAACAGAGGCTATTGTATGCCACACAGGAATGAATACCGAAATGGGGCATATCGCTTCTTTAATTATCTCTTCTGAAAATCGTGAAACACCCTTACAAAAAAAACTTTCTGACATAGGAAAAACTCTGGGTATTTCTGCCCTTTTAATTTGTGCTGTCATCTTTGTAATAGGACTCTTTTTTAATATTCCCCCATTTGAAATGTTTATGACCTCAGTCAGTCTTGCAGTTGCGGCAATCCCTGAGGGTCTTCCTGCCATAGTCACAATTATGCTTGCTATAGGGGTTCAGCGTATGGCAAAACAGGGCTCTATTATGCGAAATCTTCCATCAATAGAAACACTTGGCTCAGCTTCTGTAATATGTTCTGACAAGACAGGCACTCTTACCCAAAACAAAATGACGATTACAAAAATATATTCTGAAAACAAAAAAAATCTTCTGCGCCTTGCTGCCCTTTGTTCAGATGCTGATAGCATTAATCCCACCGAGGCAGCAATTCTTGATGCTTTAAAAAGCGAAGGCATAAGTAAAAAAGCTTTAGATAAAAGCTCGCCTCGCCTTTTAGAAATTCCATTTAATTCAGAAAGAAAACTAATGAGTGTCACATGCAAAAATTCTGACGTTATATATTCCATTACAAAAGGCGCTCCCGATGTTGTTTTAAAGCTATGCTCACATTTTTATGATGGAGCAAAAAGCATTGTCTTAACCTCGCAAAAAAAGAAAGAAATATTACAAGAAAATGATAGCATGGCAAAATCTGCCCTTCGTGTAATCGCAGTTGCATTTAAGATTGTGTCAGATAATTCTCCCAGCGAAAGAGATTTGACTTTTGCAGGGCTTATCGGAATGGAAGACCCTCCACGTCCCGAGGTTTTTAATGCAGTTAAAATATGCCGCCAAGCAAGCATTACTCCTGTCATGATTACAGGTGACCATCTTGCAACAGCTTCTGCAATAGCTAAAAAGGTCGGTATTCTTGCGCAAGATAAACTTTCCATGAGTGGAGATGAACTTGACGCCATGCCTCAAGCTGAGCTTGAGAAAAAAATCAGCCGATACTCTGTCTTTGCAAGAGTCAGCCCATCACACAAGGTTCGTATAGTAAAAGCCTGGCAAAAAAACGGAGCTGTAGTTGCTATGACTGGAGATGGGGTAAATGACGCCCCTGCACTAAAGACAGCAGACATAGGCTGCAGCATGGGAATGTCAGGAACTGATGTTGCAAAAAACGCTTCAGACATGATACTTACAGACGACAATTTTGCCACTATTGTAAGCGCCATAAAGCAAGGACGCGGAATATTTGCAAATATAAAAAAGGCGGTTCAGTTCCTTCTTTCCAGCAATATAGGCGAAATTCTGACGGTTTTTTTAGGTCTTATTTTTAATCGCCAGGCTCCCCTTTTAGCAATTCAGCTTTTGTGGGTTAATCTCGTTACAGATTCTTTGCCTGCAATAGCTCTTGGTCTTGATCCTCCCGACAAATATCTTATGCAAGATAAACCCCGCCCCGCAAATAAAAGCATTTTTGCCGACGGTCTGTGGCTTTCTATATTGCTTGAGGGTGCTATGATAGGTGCTCTTGCTTTATTGGGCTTTGTTATAGGAAATATTTATTTTGAAATAACCACAGCACGTACAATGGCTTTTTGCACACTAAGCATATCACAGCTTGTTCATTCCTTTAATATGCGAAGCGAACACTCTGTCTTTTCAATAGGATTTTTTTCTAACAAATATCTCATTGGCTCTTTTTTTGCGGGACTTTTTCTTCAATGCTCGGTGGTTTCTCTTGCACCTTTGGCATCACTTTTTAAAATTGTGCCATTGTCCAAATTTCAGTGGCTGATTGTTTTTCTCCTCTCAATTATGCCTTTGGTTATTATTGAAACGCAAAAGCTTTTCACAAAAAATTTTCAAAAGCTTAAAAAAATATTTAAGTTTCATTGATTTTTAAAACATTTCATGCTATACTTTACTTGATGATTATATTAAATTTTTGCTTAATTATTTTTAATTTTAAAATAATCACTTCAGACGAGGTCGTGAACTTTTATGTTTAATGGAAAAAACAAGGCTATTACATTCAGCTATGACGATGGTGTGACTCAAGACAAGCGGCTTATTGAAATTTTTAACAAATACAACTTAAAATGCACCTTTAACTTAAATTCAGGATGTCTTGGAAACGAAGAATATCTTGACAGAGAGGGCGAGCGTGTAAGCTTTATAAAAAATAAGCCTGAGGAGATAAAAAGCATATATGAAGGTCATGAAATTGCATCTCATACCCTTACACACCCTGCACTTTCTGAGTTGTCGAAAGAAGAAATTATTCATCAGGTAGAAAATGACAGACTTCGTCTTTCAGAGCTGGCAGGTTATGAGGTCGTAGGAATGGCATATCCATGCGGTGCACACGCAGTAAATGACAAGGTTATTGAAACAGTAAAAAAACACACTGGAATTAAATATGCAAGAAACACTATTTCTACATATAGCTTTGATTTGCAGGATAATTTATTAAACTTTCAACCTACAGTTTATCACCACAAAGAATGGGATGCACTCTTTTCTTTAGCAAAAAAATTTTTAGAAAAAGACTCTGATACTCCGCAAATTTTCTATATCTGGGGACATTCCTTTGAATTTGACATTCATAACACATGGGACAGAATGGAAAGGTTTTGCCAAATGATAAGCGGAAAAGATGATATTTTCTATGGAACAAACCGCGAAGTATTGCTAAAATAAAAGCCTTGACTTTTATTTTGGTAATTTATAAAATTCTTTCTTTTATCTAAAATTTTAAAAAAATATACTGTTGCACTTTAAAAGCTTTAAATTTTTAAAGTGCAACAGTTTTTATTGTGTGTAACACAATAAGGTTCCGGAACACCCGTCCGCAATCTGTGATTGCTTTATCGGGTCGGGTTGTTATTTTTCATCTATAAATTGTGTAAATCCGGCTATAGCAAAAAATTATATTTTATTTAGTATGACGATTGAAATATCGATAAATCTGTGCTATAATTAACATATACATATAAGAATTTTCATTTTACAGAAAATAACTTTTAGAAAGAGGTATTCTTCATGGGTGGTTTTTTTGGTGTTGCATCTAAGGATGATTGCGTATTTGACTTATTTTATGGAATAGACTATCATTCTCATCTTGGCACACGTCGTGCTGGTATGGCAGTTTACAACAAAAATGATGGCTTTGACAAATCTATTCATAATATAGAAAACGCCCCATTCAGAACAAAATTTGCCGACGAATCTTATTCCATGCATGGTCAGTTCGGAATTGGTTGTATTTCAGATTTTGAGGCACAACCTATTTTAATTCGTTCTCATCACGGAACCTTCGGCATTACAACAGTGGGAAAAATCAATAATACAGAGGAACTTGTTGAAAATATAATCAATAACAACGCTCATTTTTTCGAGATGCGAAACGGAGCGATAAATCAGACCGAACTTGTTGCAGCAATAATTAATCAAAAGGATAATTTCATCGATGGCATAAGATATGCCCAGGAAATTATTGATGGCTCCATGAGTATGCTACTATTAACTCCCAAGGGTATATATGCTGCACGTGACAAGCATGGCAAAACCCCCGTTTTTATAGGAAAAAAAGAGAATAGCTATTGTGCAAGCTTTGAAAGCTTTGCTTATTTGAATTTGGGATATGAAGATTACGTTTCTCTTTCACCCGGAGAAATTGTGGTTTTTGATGCAGACAGTGTAAAAACCATTGTAAAGCCTGAAAACAGCATGAAAATATGCACTTTTTTGTGGGTATATTATGGATATCCCTCGTCGTCATATGAGGGAGTAAATGTTGAAAATATGAGATACAACTGCGGTAAGTGTCTTGCAAAGCGGGACGAGGGAAAATTCATTCCCGACCTTGTGGCGGGAATTCCCGATTCAGGCATGGCGTGCGCCATAGGATATGCAAATACGTCGGGTGTGCAATTTTCAAGACCTTTTGTTAAATATACCCCTACCTGGCCAAGATCCTTTACTCCAACCCATCAGAGCAAGCGTAAGCTGATTGCAAAAATGAAGCTCATTCCAATTTATGAGCTGATAAACAAAAAAAAGCTGCTTTTAATTGATGACTCCATTGTAAGGGGCACTCAGCTCAGGGAAACCACCGAGTTTTTATATAACAGCGGTGCTAAGGAGGTACATATAAGAACAGGGTGTCCTCCCTTGCTTTTTAGCTGTAAGTACTTGAATTTTTCACGTTCGGATTCCGAAATGGAGCTGATTACACGCAGAGTAATAAGCGAGCTTGAGGGCGAAAATCCGCCTCTTGAAGTGATTTACGAATATGCCGACCCCAATAGCGAAAAATATCAAAACATGGTAGAAAAAATCAGAGAAACTTTGCATTTTACATCTCTTGCATATTTGCGGCTTGACGATATGCTTGACTCAACAGGTCTTGACCATGATAAGCTTTGCACCTATTGCTGGAATGGAAAGGAATAAACTCTGCACATTTTTAAGTTTCTCGTCTTAATTGTTTAAAACAACTTTTAAATTACAATAAAAAGGGTATGGATTTTTTTTAAATCCATACCCATCTTTATTTCATTCTCTTATTTATGATTTTCAAAGCATTCGCTGCAATATACAGGTCTATCGTTTTTAGGCATAAAAGGAACTTTATCTACCTTTCCGCAATCTGCACAAACAATTTCGTACATTTCTTTATTTTGTCTTAAACTATTTTTTCTTGCAATGCGGCAATCCTTGCAGCGTCCAGGCTCATTTTCGAGACCCTTTTCTGCATAAAATTCCTGTTCTCCTGCAGTGAAAATAAATTCCTGACCACAATCCTTACACACTAATGTTTTGTCTTCGTACATTTTTAATTCCCTCTCTTTTGAATTGATTTTCCTTTTTTGTATAAAATCTTGCAAAAAAGGTTTTTACTCCTCCAGAATTTTTCCGATTTTTTTACGAATACGCTGAATAGCATTATCGACCGATTTACAGTCTTTGCCCATTTTTTCGGCTATTTCCTGATAAGAAAAGCCATCAATATAAAGGGCAAGAACTTCCAACTCCATTCCGCTTAAAATTTGGTTTATTCTGTATGTTATTCCGGATAAATTTTCACGGTCAATCAATATGCTTTCAGGGTTAAGGGAATTATTCTCGTCTGAAAAATCCGACAAAAGATCACTTGTCTGTCCTTCTTCTGAGCCTCCGTCCAGTGAGATATAGCTATTTAATGGTTTATGCTTGTTTCTTGTAGAATTTTTGACCGCTGTAAGAATTTGCCTTGATACGCACATTCTTGCAAAACCTGCAAAAGATGAATACTCAAAGTTAAAATCCCTGACAGCTTTATACAGTCCTATCATACCCTCCTGAACCAAATCATCCTGCTCACCGCCATTTATGTAATATGCTCTTGCTTTTGCATAAACAAAATTACGATAGCGTGCAATAATATGATTATATGCATCCTCGTCACCTGATTTTGCTAACTCAACCACCTGCTCATCAGATAATTTACAAAGCGGCGAATCAGATATCATTGAAATTTCCTCCTAAATTTAATCCACGCTCATTATATCATACCAACATATGTTTGTCAAGGAAAAAATTATATATTTTTCACAAAAAAATATTTTATAACAGAAAATTTTTATAAAAATTGATATTTTATGTCGATTATTGTCGTTTTAATTAATTTTTCTTATTTTCTATTTTAAAAAAACAAGGCACCTTTCCTGAGCTTTATAAATTGCATCATTTATTAAGGCACCTATAAATTTTTTACATATGTCGAATAAAGCCTATTAAAAAACCAAGAACTGCTCCTGCAAAAACCTCTACCGGGCTATGCCCTAAAAGTTCTTTTAGCTTTTTCTCTGTTTCGGAAAAATCCTTTTTCCCCCATTCTTCAACTAATCTGTTCAATATTCTTGCTTGTTGACCTGCAGCCCTTCTTACGCCCGCTGCATCGTACATCACCACCAGAGCAAGAACCACAGCTATTGCAAACTCAGCACTCATAGTTCCCTCTGTAAGTCCTACTGAAACCGCCAGACTCACAACAAAAGATGCGTGTGAGCTCGGCATTCCTCCTGAACCTATGAATCTGCTAAAATCAAGTTTTTTACTTTTTATTAATACAAATATTACCTTCAATACCTGTGCCACAAACCACGAAATTATAGCTGTGACCAGAATTGAAGAAGAAAAAAAATCAGACAATTTAATAACTCCTTTTTTAAAACTTTCAAAATTTACGTTGTGTAAGCATATTGGCAAGCCATGAAAGCTTTTGGGCCTTTTCTCCAAATATCGAAATTGCATCTGTTGCCCTTTTTGTATATTCTAAAACCATATCTTCTGCTTCCTCAAGAGAGGTAAGGGTAACATATGTATTTTTGTTGTTTTCGGCATCACTGCCTATGGGCTTCCCGAGAGTCTTTTCGTCACCCTCTACATCAAGAACATCATCACGAATCTGAAAAGCTATTCCTAAATTTGAGCAAAACTCATCAACTGCCCTTATCTCTTCCTCTCTGCCGCCACCAAGAATTGCTCCGCACACACCTGCGGCACGAATAAGTGCCCCTGTCTTTAATGCATGTATATTTTTAAGCTCATCCAAGGTTAGTTTTTTGTTCTCGCTTTCAATATCTATAACCTGTCCGCCTATCATTCCCAAGACGCCTGATGCTTTTGATAAAACCTTTAATGCTCTTATTACAAGTCGAGGGGAAACCTCGTTGCAATTTGAAGCAATTTCAAAAGCCATATTCAACAATCCGTCACCTGCCAAAATTGCAGTAGCCTCGTCAAAAATTATATGATTTGTAGGTTTTCCTCGTCTTAAATCATCATTGTCCATAGCAGGCAAATCGTCATGTATAAGAGAATAAGTGTGTATCATTTCTATGGCGCACGCAAAAGGCATTATCTCTTTCATATTCCCTCCGCACAATTGTGTGGCATATATCATAATAACAGGTCTTAGGCGTTTTCCCCCTGCAAGCAGGCTATATTCCATAGCCTCAAAAATTCTTTTCTGGGGCATATCCTCAAACTTCATATATTCCTTTAATGCAATCTCAATCGCCTCTTGTGTTATTTTTAAGTCGGCATTATATTCCATTTTTTCGTTTCTCTCCTCATGCTCTGACATATAAATCTTTATTCTGCCTCATCTGTAAACTCCTGCTTTTCCATGCCGCCCTGACCATCAGATAAAAGTATTGAAACCTTTTTTTCTGCATTGTCAAGCATTGTTTTACATTCTTTTGATAGTTTTATTCCCTTTTCAAAATATTCAAGAGATTCATCAAGAGTTGCATCGCCTTTCTCGAGCTTTGCAACAATTTCCTCCAGCTCTTTCATTGATTCTTCAAATTTTTTAGCCAAAGAAAACACTTCCCTTCTTTAATGATATTTGCTATTTTTCTTCAACAGCCTGACATCTTCTGCTGCCATCTCTAAATCTTAAATCAAATTCGGCTCCTATTTTTAAATCTTCTGCCAATTTTATAACCTCGCCTTTGTCATTTGTAGGAATCGCATATCCTCTTGACATAACCTGCAAAGGGCTCAGCGCATCAAGCTTTGCACAAAGACGCCCCAAAAAATCTTTTTTTGACATAATTGCCATCAAAAAAGCGTTCTGCATCTGTTTTATAGAATTATCAAGAGTAATTGCATGGTCGCCAATTTTTTCTCTTAAATCACGAAATTTAAGCCTTTCCAGCCTCAATCGGCGATTTTCCATTCCCGAAACAAGCAGGCTTTTTATTCTCTGCTCCATCATACCAATTTTAGAAACAAGCTCAAGTTGCGATGGTACTGCAAGTTCCGCCGCCGCTGATGGTGTGGGTGCACGCAAATCAGCAACAAAATCTGCTATAGTAAAATCAGTTTCATGTCCCACTGCTGATATTATGGGGATTTGGGAATTATATATAGCACGAGCCACAATTTCCTCATTAAATGCCCACAAATCCTCAATTGAGCCGCCACCTCTGCCTACTATAAGGGTATCAGGAGTTTTTGTTTTATTGAAATATTCTATTCCCTCCACTATATTAGCAGCTGCGCCCTCGCCCTGCACTAGGGAGGGATAAAGAATGATTTCTGCATATGGATATCGTCTTGTTATTACATTTATTATATCTCTTACAGCCGCTCCTGTCGGAGCAGTTATAACCCCTATACATTCAGGATATTTAGGAATTACTTTTTTGTGTGTCTCGTCAAAAAGACCTTCTTGCTCAAGTTTTTGTTTTAGTTGCTCATAAGCCACATACAAGGCTCCCACTCCGTCGGGTATCATTTCATTTATATAAAGCTGATAAGAGCCTCCTGCCTCATAGACTGACACTCTACCCCTTGCAAGCACCTTCATTCCATCCTCAGGCACAAATTGCAGATAAGACGCTGCGCTCTTAAACATTACTGCCTTTAAAACTCCGCCCTCATCCTTTAATGTAATATACATATGTCCTGAATAATGTAGCTTAAAATTTGAAATTTCGCCTTTGACCCATATATCGTTTAAAATGGAATTATTATCGATAACCTTTTTTAAATAATTATTCAGTTGACTTACGGTTGCAACTCTTGGTTCCATTATCAATACCCCACTGTTTAATCTAAGCTATGCTCTTTTTCTCAAAAATCCACCCAAAACTCCATTTACAAAGGTAGAATGGTCAGGCTCATCATATTTTTTCTCAAGCTCTACAGCCTCATTTATTGCTACCTTTTCAGGAACATCTTTAACATATTTTATTTCATAAATTGCAAGCTTCATTACGCACAATGCCACCTTTGGAATACGCTCAATTTTCCAGCCTGCAGATAAATTTTCGGCAACATCTGCCTCAAGCTCTTCTTTTTTTTCAATCACGCCATAAACGCAATTTTTAATATAATCTATATTATCAATTGCTTCGGGCACCTCTGTTAGCATATGCGAAATTAAAAAATCCATATCGTCAGAATTTGTTTCCGCCTGAAATATAAGCTTAAAAGCCTCGGTACGAGCCTGCGTCCTTGATTGTTTTTTCATATTATTCCCCATCCATTTTATTTTATATCCCCGGCATACTTTTTAAAATTTTCATCCTCAAAAGATGCCTTAATTTAAACTTAAACTTTTTATTAATTTAATTATACACAAATTTGCAAAAAATGTAAAGTTTTTTTATTTCATATGTCAAGCACTTAGTATGGTCTTGATTTGCACCAAAGTATTATTAAATATTCAATTTGCAAGTCTAACATTTATTCCTTTTTTGTCAAGATATTTTTTTAAATCCATTATTTCAATTTCCTTAAAATGAAACAGACTTGCTGCTAAAACTGCATCAGCTTTTCCTTTGGTAAATGCATCATAAAAATGTTCCATAGTTCCTGCTCCTCCCGAAGCAATTACGGGAATATTGGCATTTTTTGAAATAATTGAGGTAAGCTCTAAATCATATCCTGACTTTGTTCCATCACAATCCATGCTTGTCAGAAGGATTTCACCCGCACCTAATTTTTCTGCTTCTTTTGCCCAGAAAATTGCATCAATTCCTGTGTTCACCCTTCCGCCATTTAAATAAACTTCCCAGGCACCATCTGACTTTTTCTTTGCATCTATTGCACAAACAACGCATTGACTTCCAAACTTTTCTGCCGCTTCAGAAATTAATTGGGGACGCTTTATAGCGGCAGAATTTACTGCAATTTTGTCAGCTCCTGCATTTAAAATTTCCCGAAAATCCTCTACGGTGCGTATTCCTCCACCGACTGTAAATGGAATAAAAACCTCCTTTGCCACCTTTTCTACCATATCTGTAACAGTTTTTCTTCCATCTGATGATGCAGTTATATCCAAAAACACAAGCTCATCTGCACCTGCTTTATCATATACCTTGGCACACTCAACAGGGTCACCTGCATCTATTAAATTCACAAAATTGACTCCCTTTACAACCCTTCCATTTTTAACATCGAGGCAGGGAATTATCCTTTTTGCATACATTAAAACAATTCTTCCTTTCTTTTTTTGAAATAAATTTTATTTCAATGCTATAAAGTTTTTAAGAATTTTCATTCCTGCATCGCCACTTTTTTCAGGATGAAACTGCAATGCAAAAACATTTTCTTTTTCTACTGCTATACCAAGCTTCGTTCCATATTGAGTATATGCCGAAATATCCTCACTATTTTCAGGTTTTACATAATAAGAGTGAACAAAGTAAACATATGGGTTTTTCCCCAAATCCTTTAAAATGGCAGAATTTTTTACAATACTTATATCATTCCAACCCATATGAGGAATTTTTAAATTCTCATTTTTTGGAATACGAACTACCTTCCCTTTAAATATGCCAAGACCCTTTTCCTCTGGAGATTCTTCACTTTCTTCAAACATCAGCTGCAGCCCTAAGCAAATTCCCAAAAGAGGCTTGTTTTGTTTTACAATCTCCAAAACCACCTCATCAAGCCTGCTTTTTTTTAATGCTCTCATGGCATCGCCAAATGCACCCACTCCAGGCAAAATAACTCTGTCTGCGGCAAGTATTTTTTCCCTCTCACCTGTAATTATGCTTTGGTTTCCTAAATACTCCAATGCGTTTTTTACGCTATGTAAATTTCCTGCACCATAATCAATAATAGCAGTAATAGACACCTTTAATCTTCCTTTCTCTCCTCGTCGGGAAATGCCTTGAAAATGTTATATTCTCTTGACATACTCAAATATTGTTTGCCCGAAACTATAATATGGTCAATAAGCTTTATGCCAACATAATCAAGTGCTTTTTCAAGCTCCATTGAGAAAAACAAATCATTTTCAGATGCTTGTAAAACACCATTGGGATGATTATGTGCAATAATTACATATGTTGCTTTTGAGGAAAGTGCATTTTGCATTATTTCACGAGCAAAAAACTGAACTTTATCAATTGTGCCCTTTGCTAATCTTACCGAGCTTTTTACCTTTAAATTCGCATCAAGGGCAAACATCATAAGAATTTCATCCTTATAACCATAAAAAAAGTTTATTATATAATCTCCCGCATTTTCACGACTCAAAGAAATATTGTTAGGGTTTTGTTTTCTTTCTTCACAATATCTTTCTACAATATATCTTCTTGTATATGCCGCCTGCATCATTAAAAGAGCTGCTGCCTGAGGCCCTATACCCTCCACCATCATAAGTTCTTCTGCACTTGCTTCAAAAACATTATAGATATCTCCAAACCTTTTTAAAAGACGTCGTGCAATATCATTGGTATTTTTCTGAGTATATACATAATAGAGCAAAAGCTCCAAAAGCTCATGTTCTTCCAATGCATCCCCATTGCTATCCATAAATTTTTTGCGAAGTCTTTCTCTATGATTTTTATGTAAATTCTTTTCAGAATTTTCTTCTTTTTTCATTTCAAAACACTCCTTTCGTTATACTCTGCTCAGCTTAAAATTAAATCAATTCTCAATCTTCTCTATTCTTATAATTATATTTCTTTTTGCGATTTATGTCAAGCAATATTAACTCTTTTTTGCCCTTTTTGAGCGTTTAATTTATTTTTATATTTTGGCATTGAAATATTTTTTATTTTATATGGAAAAAATTACAGCTTGAAAAAATGAATAAAATGTTGTATCATAGGTTTTGTGGTTGACATAATTACGTTTTTTATAACACAATGTAAACCACAAAATATAAAAAAGGGGAAACCCTTAAGAGAAATATATAAGGAGGAAATTATGAGAGGTTCAAAGAAATTTGTTGCAAGTTTATTGACAACAGCTGCATTGGCATCATCATTTGCTGCGTTTGCGGCAACACCTGCCGATGTAGAAGGCACACGTTATGCAGAGCCTATTCAGGTTTTGTCTGCACTTGACATTATGAATGGTGATGGAGATGGGAACTACAGACCCAACGACACCATAATCCGTTCAGAGGTCACAAAAATGGTAATCCATGCCTTAGGTCTTGAAGATGCTGCATCATCTGCACAAGGCTTATCCAAATTCCCCGATGTTCCTAAAGACCATTGGGCAAATGGGTATATTAACATTGCCACCTCACAGGGAATTATAATTGGTGATGATGAGGGAAATTTTCGTCCCAACGACAAAATCACCTATGCAGAGGCAATGACAATTTTAGTTCGTGCATTGGGTTATGAAAGACCTGCAGAACAAAAAGGCGGATTTCCGCAAGGGTATCTGGTAGTAGGCTCCGACAACGGAATAAGCAAGGGTGTAAGCTCAAATGCCAACTCAGACATTGCACGTGGCGATGTTGCAATAATGACAAAAAACGCCCTCGAAGTAAATCTTATGGAAATGACAGGCTTTGGTCAGGACATTGAATACGAAGTAACTGACAAAACCTTGTTAAAAGACAAGCTTAAGGTTACAAAATCTTCAGGACAGATTGTGGCAATTCAGGACACAAGCCTTGAGGGAGATTCAAATCTTTCTGCAAATCAGGTAAAAATAGGTGATACTGTCTATGATACAAGTGTCAACTTAAACAATCTTTTAGGTTACAACGTAGAATTTTATGTAAAAGAAACTGCTCAGAGTGACAACACTGTTATTCTTGCAGTTCCTCAAAAAGAAAAAAATTCTACACTTACTATTAATGCAAAGCTTTTTGAGGCAATTTCTTCAAAGGGCGAAAACAAGGTTCTTGAATATTACAAGCAGGAAACTGATTCAAAAACCTCAACTGTTACTCTTGAAACTGATGCAACCCTTATCTATAATGGAAAGCACGCCGAAATGTCAGACGAGCTTTTGAACATTAAGAATAAGTCAGGTAACATTGTAGTTCTTGACACCGACAGAAATGGAAAATACGACATTGTGTTTGTCACAGAGTATAGAAATCTTGTAGTTGAAGAGGTTACTGCAAGCGAAAAAATCATAGACAAGTATGGTGCACCTGCACTTAAGCTTGACTCAGACGATGAAGACCTTCGCTATAGCATTACAAAAGGCTACGAGGAGTTAAAACTTTCTGACCTTAAAGAATACGATGTTCTTTCTATCGCTGCAAGTAAAGACGAAAAGCTTTACTCAATCGTTGTAACAAACTCTTCAGTTGAAGGTAAGGTTACAGGAATTGACTCAGAGGGAGTTTATATCGGCGATGAGCATTATGAAATAGCTGCAAACTATACCCAGGAAATATCTATGGGAACCGAAGGTGTGTTCTACCTTGATATTGACAACAGAATTGCAGCAGCTGACACAACTGTTCAGATAAGCAGCAACTACGCATATCTTATAAAGGCTTATGCAGATATGAACACTGATGAAATAGCAAGATTTAAAGTCTTCACAAAAGAAGGCTCTGAAAAGGTATTTGAGGCTGCCGAAAAAATCAGACTTAATGGAAAGAGTGGTTATCTCGCTACAGACGTTGTAAAAATGCTTAACAATGAAAGTGATATAACAACAAAGCAGCTTATCACCTATGGCTTGAATTCAGACGGAAAGCTTGTTTCACTTAACACTGCTATAGATAAAACTGCTACAGGCGAAGCTGATGAAAATCATTTTACAAAAAACTATGTTCTTGATGATGCAAAATTCAACGCTAAGCTGAATTCTTTAGGTAAAGTTAAGCTTAATGAAAGCACTGTAATCTTTGATATTCCACAAGATGCAAAGGATTCAAGTGACTATAGCATTGCAAGCCTTTCAATGTTTGAAGATGGGCAAAAATACGACGTAATCGTATTCGACAGAACAGACGATTTCTATGCAAAGGCTATTATTGTAACAAATGCTGCATTCCAGACAAATGCAGAATCTTCAATCGCTGTAGTTTCAAAGGTGGTATCATCTACAAACTCTGCCGATGAAATTACCGAAAAACTTTACGCTTATCAGGATGGCAAGGAAATAACTATTAATGCTGAGAGCGAAGGAATACTCGTAAAGGGTGAAGACAAAGCTCTTGAAAATGGTGACATTATTCAATACCAGACAAACTCAAAGGGCGAAATTGCAAATGTAAGAGTTCTCTTTGATGTTTCAACAAAGGATATTGAAAAAGCCGAAACTCCTGTTGAAAATCTTTCAGTTGTATATGGTAAGGTTACAAAGAAATTTGCAAAATCCATGAATGTGACAGTAAATGACGGTGAGGTTATGAACATTCAGCTTCCCGATGACGTTGTGGTCTACAGCCTGGATACAAGCAAAAACAAAAACAACATTACTGTAGCAACTACAGGCGATATTCAAGCTTATGACGAAGACGAAGGAAACAGAGTTTTTGTGAGAATTTATAAAGATGTTGTGCAGGAAGTTGTAATTATAAAATAAGCTGCCTGAAAAATCATACGCTTTTAGATATCTTCTCTGTCACACACTAAAAAACTGTCACGACTAAATCAAAGTCGTGACAGTTTTTTATTTTATTTGTTATTTACTCATTTCAAAATCAATTATTTCCTTTGCAAATCTTGTCAAAAGATATTTGTTGTCATTATTGTTAATTGCCAGAGTATAACTGAAAATTCCATTTTCTTTTTCTATTGTAAAGAAGGCATAGCTTTGTGTGTCGTTTTGGAAAATATCTATCTTTGAGTTTTTATATACCTCTGATTTATACTCCTCAACGTCTTCAATTCCTGATATATCAACATCGCCTGATGTTTTTCTTAAGGTTATCTTCATGGTGCCGACATCACGATTATACACAATTTCTCCTATTTTATCATTGATTATTGCATAACTTTCAGGAACATTTACAATTTCGTCCTTGAGATTTGGCATTTTAAATCCAAGCGCACTATTAACAGCTGCAACATTTTCATACAATACCCTAACCTCTTTTATTCTTCCGTTTTCATCCTTTGTTGTTTCTCCTTCAACCTCTCCTGTCATAAGATTAAATTTAATATATTGTGTCGGAACAACAACTGCAGGCGGATACCCCATACTTTCACTAAGATAGCTATTATTGGAATTGAGCATCAAGACCAGATTTCCTTCATAAATATATGCACTATACGCTTTGAGAATCTCTGCCTCTTCTTTTTCCATATGCATATATTCCGAATGTGGTAAAAAATTTCCTGTCTTAGCATCAAATATTGCCGAGTCAAAGAAAACCACCTCTCCGTCTGTCGTAGATGCCTGCTCAATTATTGAAATAAATCCATATTCATCATATGTAATATCGTGCTGATAAAGAATATACATTGGTTCAAAAACTTGTCCCGAAAGCTTTGCCTCATCATATTTGTCTAAAGCAGCTTCGGAAAATTTACCTATTGCCTCATCTGCAAAAGCTTTTGCGCGCATAGAAAAACTTCTGGTAAGCACTGCCATTCCCGAAGATGTGCCTGTAAAGACAGGATATTCGACTACCACCTTTAATAAGGTTTCTCCGCTGTCACTTTTAAATTCCTTAATGAAATATTCTTCCTCTGATTTATGGTCTCTTATGGGGCGATATGTCTTTATATAAACCGTCTTTTCTGCATCGCTCCACTCAACCTCAGCATTTAAAAGATTAGAAATTGCTCTTAGAGGAATCATTGTTGTGTCATTCATTATTACGGGCGCAGATTCTATAATCATCTCTGCTCCGTTAATTACAACCTTGTTTGAATCAATTTGCATTTTCAAAACTATTTCATCTTTTGCGGCAATTATAGATCTTGTAGATGGTATCCACTCTACATATGCGCCAAGTCCCTCCAAAAGAGTACGGAATGGTATCATGGTTGTACCATCTTCAATTATCGCTTTTTGTCCCTTCTGATACAACATTTCTCCGTCAATCATAATTGCAACATTTGTCTTTGCAAATGCTTGTACCGTCGGCAGCATCATAATTGACATAACAAATGCTAATATTTTTTTCATTTGAAAAAACTCCCTTCTTTATTAACATTTTTTATATATTCTACACCCTCTAAAAGCAGCCAATCTCTTGTTTTGTATGCAACTGGATGTATTGGCTTTCCCTTTTTTTGATTGAATTCTATAGTGGCTGTCACACATTCCAATACTGCACTGTCAAGATTTTCAAATGCAGCCTTTCGAAGAAAACAAACCTCAGGATAATCCCTTGATGGTTCTATCATATCCGCCACAAAAATAATTTTTTCAAGCTTGCTCATTTTGGGTCTTGAAAGGGTATGATATTTTATTGCATCACATATTTGCGAATCATTTATTCCAAACTCTGCTTTTACAAATTCTGCCCCAAGCTTTGCATGAATTAAAGCTGGATTCTCCAACTCAAACTCGTCAAGCTCTACCTCTAAATCTTCACATTTTATTCTAATTTCTTCCTCTGAAAGGTTTTTTGCACAATCATGCAAAAGCCCTGCAATATATGCTTTTTTTACATCAGCACCATATATTTCTGCCATAGAAACAGCCACCGATGCAACTCCCAGACTATGCTCGTATCTTGAAGGCTTCAAAAGCTTTTTTAAATGTTCTTCATTGGTTTCTTTTCTCTCTTTATAAAGATTGTTCCTTTTTATATATTCATAAACTATGCTATCAACATATTTTGAAACGTCTTTTTCTTTTTTAATTTCTTCCCTTATATCACTTGATGAAATTTTGTTTTCGGGAAAATGTAAAATTCTTACATCTGACCTATGCTCTTTGTTGAAATTTTTCACATCGTCCTCGGTGGGATAGCCCTCCCTGGGATAAACTAAAATGACGCATCTTTTTAAAATTTCCTCAGGCTCATGCCAGGAAAAAATTGCACCAAGCGAATCTCCGCCGATAATAAAATAAAATGTGTCCTCTGAATATTTTTCATTCAGATATTTAAGAGTGTCTGAGGTATATGAATAGCTTTCCTTATTTATTTCATACTCACAGATTTCAAATTCTCTATAGCCACTTATTCCCAGCTTTATCATATGGTTTCTTATTCTCGCATCGGTTTGAGTTGTTTTGTGCGGCGGGTTTCCTCCCGTCATAAAAACAACCTTATCAAGCGAAAATTCCTTATATGCTGCTTTTGCCATCGCAATATGTGCCTTATGCGGCGGGTCAAAAGTTCCGCCCATTAATCCAATTTTCAAACTAAAGTCCACCGCCCCTTTTTATTTTGGTAATACTATGGCTCTGTTTTTTTCCTTCTCAGCCTGACGATACAAAACAATTTTTGAACCTATTGCCTGAACCGGTTCTGCACCAAGACGAGAAGCTATATCATTGCAAGCCTCTTTCACGTCAAGCATTGCAGTTTCCAGCACGTGTACCTTTATAATTTCCCTTTTATCTAATGCCTTTGAAAGTCCTGATATTATCTCGTCGGTAACTCCACCTTTTCCAATCTGAAAAATTGGTTCTATGCCATTGGCTTCCTTTCTTAAAAATGCTCTTTGCTTACTTGTTATCATAAGTATTTTAGCTCCTTTATATAATTAATCTGATTATTTTGCATATCTGTCTATATATTCATCTGTGAGCTTTGAATATATAATTTTTTGCTCCGAATAAAGTCCGTAATATCCTGATAAAAGATAACTCACCACACAAGCTATCGCAAAGAATAAAACCCCCTCCGAGCCAAAAAGCTCAACGGAAAGAAATATTGATGCGACAGGACAATTTACCACTCCGCAAAAAAATGCCACAAGACCAATACCTGCCGCAAAAGCAGGCTCAAGTCCCACTAAAACTGCCACAACGCAGCCAAAGGTTGAGCCTATGAAAAAGCTTGGAACAATTTCTCCGCCACGAAATCCCGCTCCGATTGTGAGTGCAGTAAACAATATCTTTAACAAAAATGCTTCGGTTTTTGCCTCGCCTGACATTGCTCTTGCTATAACATGAGTGCCTGCACCATTATAATCATAAGTGCCAAGCAAAAAGGTCAGCAACACCACAGCGACACCGCCTGCAAAAATTCTTATATATGAATTTTTTATATATTTATTTAGCAAATGATTTCCATTGTGCATAACAAGACAAAAAATGATGCTTAATAATGCACACAAAGCGCCAAGAATTCCTACTCCTATACAACTTTCCATATTCATTGGAGGTATAGGAATTTTATAAAATAGAGGAACTGCTCCGAAAATCAAGGAAATCTTATATGCCACCAAAGATGCAAAAAGACAAGGTACCAGCGCCGAATAATACATGATTCCAACGCTTATTACCTCTACTGCAAAAAATGTTGCAGTTAAAGGTGTAGAAAACAAGGCAGAAAAAACTGCCGCCATCCCACACATGAATAAAAGGTGAATATCCTTTTTTTCTACTTTGAAAATTTTTGCTGCAAAAGAAGCAATACTTCCTCCCAACTGCAAAGCTGCTCCCTCTCTGCCTGCAGAGCCACCAAACATATGGGTAATTACAGTACTTAAAAATATAGATGGGGCAAGGCGCAGTGAAATGGTATTTTCTCCATCTCTTGTTGCTTTTAAAACCTCATTAGTGCCTATTTTTTCTTCCAGCTTAAATATTCTATATATGGCTACCACCAAAAGTCCCGCAAGAGGCAAAAGGTATATAAGCCATGTGTTTTCTTCTCTCAGCTCGGTCACCTTTTCAACACTTATGTGAAAGAATGAGCCCACAATTCCGCCTATAACTCCAATTATGCCTGAAATTAATACCCATTTAAGAAATATAACAAAATACTCTACAAGATATTTCCCTTTAATATTTATATCCTTCAAAAATAACTCTCCTTTTAGCCTACCAAAAGTCGTTTTTAAAAAATAGTGATTTTGATGTCAAGATTTTAACTAAATTTTGCACATTCATGCAAAGCTGAATTCAATTTGGCTTGAATTCATTATAAAATCAGTGTACGATTTAGATGCCAACTCATTTAATGAATTGACAACTTCGTTGTCATACCCACAGGGCACGCGTGATTTGGCGTTCCGCCATGATTTCTCGCTATCGCTCCATGAATTGAATTACCTTTATAATGCACGAAGTGTAATTCATGAGCCGCAAGGCTCAATTAATGAAATCTCAAATTTCAATTCATGCCGAAGGCAATTCAATGAGTTTGCTTTGCAAACTCATTATACCTTATTTTTCTCTTATTTTCAATAGTTTTGCCCAAAATCATTCGATAAAATACATTTATTGGAACAAAAGCAAAAAGACCTGCTAAACCCGTCTTGCGTCAGAATAAATCCACTATCGTGGATGAAATCGCCTTCGGCATAAAGGGGCTTTGAAACATTTGTTTTTTTAATGATAGCGTTTTTAAAAACCTATCATTTTTTTATTTTTTCTTTTTTGTGAAAAATATTTTCACTTTTTTCTAAAAAAGTGTTGACAAGTTTCATTTTTTGTGTTATAATTCAAACAAAAGTTCGGACTAATTATGCTATGTGCATAGCAAAACACCTACAAAAAACAAAAAAAGGAGGAGATTTTTATATTTTACTTTACAATTAAAAAAGACAAACTATTTTGCATCGGAGATGCATCTGCCAAGACAGGCTCTTTAAATTACTATCAGTGTCATTTTAATTTTGATTCAGAATGGCAGGATATGACAGCTCTTGCTATATTCAAAAAAAATGATAATGCAATAGGACCTGTACTGATTACAAACCAAACTTGTTATATTCCTGCTGAGGTTATAGCTGACAAAGGTAGCTTTGAAATAGGAGTTTATGGAACAAGTTCTGAAAGCAAAAGAATTGCAACAAACTGGTGTAAAATAAAGGTAGAAGAAGGCTCTTATAGTATTGACACTACTGCGCCTGAAGAACCCAATGCTGATATATGGGAAGAATATATGGCACAGCTTACTAAAATTCTCAATAATAGCACTCCTATCATAGGAGATAATGAAAATTGGCATATCTGGGACAGTGAGCAGGGAATTTATGTTGATACTACCCTTCCCTCTCGTGGAAAAAAGGGTGATATAGGACCTAAGGGAGATACAGGATATACCCCTCAAAAAGGTATAGACTATTTTACCAATGAGGATATAGCCTCTCTTGGAATAGATTCTAAGCAGGACAGGCTCATTTTTGACACTACACCTACCTCATCGAGCATAAATCCAGTCACAAGCAATGGCATAAAGAAATCTCTCGACAAAAAAGCAGATGCAGTTGCTCCCAATGGTGGATTTGTCGCAGGAGATGGTGCAAGCGATGGTTTAGACAGAGGTGGCGTAGCTATAGGAGAAAAAGCATATTCAAACATGGGCGTATCTATTGGCGCAGAAGCCCAAAGTAATGGCGGCATTGCTATTGGAGAAAGTTCAAGCGCAGGTTTGGTAGGCTTAGCTATAGGAGGTTATTCCTTTTCTTCTTCCGGCACAGCTATTGGCGAGAGTGCACGAGTTGAAAAAAATGGTATCCAATTAGGCAATGGCACAAACCCAGATGAAAAAACCTTGCAGGTATTTGAATATACCTTGTTAAATTCTGATGGTTCAATCCCAGACGAGCGTGTTCCCTCTCTTGATGAGAAAGCAAACAAACAAGAAGCCAATGGTGGCTTTACTGCAGGTCAAGACGCAAACAATGTTGATGGAAATGGTGTTGCAATTGGAAAAAATGCAAGTGCATCCATGTATGGTGTCAGCTTGGGTGAAGATGCGAGCACAGGTGCAAGTGGTGTTGCTATTGGTTGGAATGCTGAATCTATAGGGGGTGGTGGTGCGGTTGGCTATAATGCTAAAGCAGGAATGGGTTTTGCTGGTGGCAATAGCGCACAAGCCATTGACACAGACGGATACAGAATAGATGCAATTCAGCTCGGACAGGGAACCAACAGCGAAGACAAGACATTACAAGTTTATGATTATAAGTTAATGAATGCAGATGGCACTATTCCTACAGAAAGAATACCCTCTCTTGATGAGAAAGCAAACAAACAAGAAGCCAATGGTGGCTTTGTGGCAGGTGAGGGGGCAGAGATTGATGACGCATTGGGCGGAGTTGGTATTGGTAAAAATGCTAATGCAAGTTATGGAGTTGCAATAGGTGAAAATGCACGAGCATCCGCTGGTGGTGTTAGTCTTGGACTTGATACAACATCAATGGGTTTGGGCGTTGCATTAGGTTCAGAGGCACACGCTAATTCCTCGATACAGCTTGGGTCAGGCACAAACGAAGAACTCAATACACTTAAAGTTTATGATTATAAGTTAATGAATGCAGATGGAACAATTCCTGATGAGCGAATACCCGAAGTAGTTAGTGCAGCAACTACAGCATTGAAAAACACCGAAACATTAGAAAATAAAATCGAAAAAATGCCTCGTGACCTTAAATACGACATGGGTTTTGTTGTTGGTGCAATTGGTTCAAGTGGTGTTATAACGACCCCGACAAGCGGTACAGGTATTGTTACAAATACAACCGAGCCTTTGTGTTATGATTTTGGAATTGTAATAAATTGGGATAATACATTGTACGACTTCTATTATGCTATATATAAAGCAGATGGTACTTTTGAAAGGCGTTCAACTAACGCAACCGGTCGTTTGGTAATTGTTGCTGGTACAAAATTCCGCTTGTGGCTCAGATACAAAGACACATCTGTTACATTGGATAGCATTCATGATGATATATTCTATAATATCAATGTAGATTCACCGACAGACCCAGTAAATAGATACGATTTCTTAAATGACGGAATGTTTGCCACATATATGCCTGTTGACTACGTAAAAGAAATATATATCGCAAAAGAAATGGTTCCAAGCTTAGAAGAAGGTAGGCAACTGAATATTCAATCTATTCGAAAGAATCTTTATGTTGAATCTACGGGGAAATATTGGACAGACTTTAAACTATCATATGCCGATGATAAATATACAACAGTTGCTTCGATGTCACTTTCGCCAACAGAGGCTATAACTGATTTTGATAGCAATACACCAATCGTCCTTACAAGCACAGGCACCTCTTCAGGGTTAATATTAGCATATGTTATAGTCGATTTTGACAGTATGCCTGACAATTATAATGTTGCTCCACAAGTTGGTGTTAATATGGCAAAAGCCACACATTTAGCTTCGAATCCTCGCATAAAAGCATATTTAGAGGACAACGAAAGCGAGCACAGTATAATATCTCTTAATAAAGATGTTGAACATCTTGTTCTTCAGGCAGGGAAATCTCGTTCTTCAAGATTTGAAGATACCCTTGTACCTTTACAATTTGCATATTTTACAGATGTTCACGCTAACAAAATGGCATGGAAGAGAATAGTGGAATACATCAATCGCTATGAGGATTATATCAAATTTGGTATCCACACAGGAGATTATTGCGGTTCTTCAATGTCAAGTTATTTTGACTTGTATAATCTTGCCAAACCTAACAACGTTCCCATGTTTAACGCTTGCGGCAACCATGACACATATGCAAACGATACATCTCCGATTGGCAGTGTAACACAAGCCGAAACATATCAGGCATTATTCAAGGATACAACAAATTGGGATGTTACATTCGGAACTGAAGAAAAGGCAATGTACTATTACAAGGACTTTGCTGATTCTGGCATACGCTTAATTGTTCTTGACGACCAACATTGGACTGACGCTCAGAGCACATGGTTATCAAGTACATTATCCGATGCACAGACAAACAGTTTGGCAGTTATCACTGCATCACATATGTTAAGTGGTGATATTGTTGAGAGAGTTAATTGTACATTTGCGCCCATAGATGACAATTCTTCATTCTCATATAAGGGCAGTAATTTGTTTGAAGATGTACTTGTTACTTTCAAAGAAAATGGCGGAACACACATTTGTCACATATGTGGTCACAACCACTTTGACGACATAGGGTTTACAACCAATGGAATATTAAATATTCAGGCAGAATGTGCGTCAGGCGGCTCTCGTTTAGGTAGTTTAGATGACAGATTGGAAAGTGTAAGAATTCAAGGAACAAAGAGTTTCGATTGCTTTAATGTGATGTCAGTTGACACCAACACCAAGAGAATAAAGATTGTAAGAGTTGGATGTAACAGCAATGCGGCATTGCAAGGGAAAACTGTGCTTTGCTATGATTATGAAAACAAAAGAGTAATATCTAATTACTAAGATTAAAAAGGTTGTGAAAATGAAATGAAAATTTTACTTATAGCAGGGCATGGCAATGGCGACCCCGGAGCTTGTGCAAATGGATACAAAGAAGCAGAATTTGCAAGAGAACTTGCCTCTAAATTAAAAGATATTCTTTCAGCTTATGCTGACGTTACCCTTTTTGATATTCAAAAAAATATGTACAAGTATTTAAAAACAAATTCCTTTAATTTTAAGAATTATGATTATGTTTTTGAAATACATTTTAATGCGGCTGCAAATGATTTAAAGGGAAATGGAAGAACCACCGGGTGCGAAATATTGGTACATGCCTCTGAAAAAGGAACCTCTGTAGAAGAAAAAATTTTAAGTGGCATTTGTTCTCTTGGTTTTAGAAACAGAGGCGTAAAAAGATACTCCAATCTTCAAAATATGAATATATGCAAGAAAAAACAAGGAGTAAGTTATGCTCTTTTGGAAACCTGCTTTATAGACGATGCAGATGATATGAAGCTTTATATTTCCAAAAAAGATGAGGTTATATCTGCCATAGCTAATGGAATAATTAACGGTTTTAATCTTAAAAAAAGTAAGGAGGTTTTATCTAAAGTGCAGGAAGTTGAAAAATTCAAGTATTATATTGAGGGAATTACCCACGTTGTGGAAATTGACCCAAGAAGAATATGGGCGATTGAAACACAATGCAAAACCACACAAATACCCGATAATTTTACTAATTTTGTAAATTCAATTTTCTTTATGCCGCAAGCCAATGGAATAATCTATCCTCAGGGAATTATGAAAAACGACGAAGGTGTCATCTCAAACAATGCCACCCACAAAAAGCCTGTTGCAACTTTAATTGTCTATGACGACTGCAGGGTTGAAATGATGTACATTGATGATATAACAAAGGTAAAAAATGTACGCTTCGCAGTATCAGGCTTTGGCATCTATCCTAACATAACTGCCCAAAAAGAGGGTTTTGTCGGCGAGTTTTCAGATGTAACACGTCCTGCAAACAGACCCATTATAGGCTATAGAAAAACAGATAACAAAATTGTAATTGCAGTGCGTTCAAACAGTAGCGCCGAAAGAGCACAAAAAACAGCACAAAATCTTGGTCTTGATTTTGCTATTAGTCTTGACGGAGGGGGAAGCACCACCTTAAGAATAGATTCAAAATACAAATTTAAAGGCGATGGACGCAAAATATTCGGCGGTCTTACATGGGCATAATTTAAACTATGGGTTGTTGATTTTATCAACAACCCATAGTTATTACCTTCAAGTTGCGAGCAAGCAGAGCCTTATCTTAAAAGCCAAACAAATCACCATTTTACTATTTGTTATAATTTTTAACATATTCTATAAAATCTTAACTGTTTTTCAACATAATTTTTTATCAAAATTTTTTAATGTATGATTTGTAATATTTTTATTTTTCTTCTAATATAAATATACAAACCTGTACTCAAAAAAAGGAGGAACATACATGGAAAATTATAACATATACAAAGACATTGCCGAACGTTCGGGCGGCGATGTGTATATTGGAGTGGTCGGTCCTGTCAGAACAGGCAAATCAACCTTTATCAAACGCTTTATGGACTTGTTGGTAATACCAAATATGGAAAATGTATATCAGGCAGAGCGCACCCGCGACGAGTTACCGCAATCAGCAGCAGGCAGAACAATAATGACTACCGAGCCAAAATTTATTCCAAATGAAGCGGTTTCAATCTCTCTTGATGGCAATGCTAACCTAAAGGTGCGCATGATAGACTGCGTAGGATATATAGTTGATGGCTCCTTAGGCTATATAGAAGATGATGCGCCACGAATGGTAAATACACCATGGTCAGAAGATGCTATTCCCTTTTCTGAAGCTGCCGAAATAGGTACAAAAAAAGTAATTTGCGAGCATTCCACAATCGGCCTTGTAGTTACCACCGATGGAAGCATAACTGAAATTGAACGCTCGGATTATATCAATGCTGAGAATAGAGTTATAAAAGAATTAAAAGCAATTAACAAACCCTTTGTAATCCTTTTAAACTCTACCTCTCCCCACTCCGAGCGTGCACAATCCATCTGCCGCGAGCTGGAGAAAGAGCATAATGTCCCTGTAATTGCAGTAAACTGTGAAAAATTAAATTCCGACGACATTAATTATATAATAGAAAGCATTTTATTTGAATTTCCTTTGCGTGAAATCAGCATTCGCATACCAAACTGGATTGAAAATCTTGGAAATGAACACTGGCTTGGAAAAGAAATCTATGCATCAATTTCTGACAATATTCAGAATATTAACAAAATCAGACATGTTAAAAATTTCGCTCATAATCTTTGCTCCTGCAATCATATAGACAGCTGTTACATAGAAGGAATGGACTTGGGACTTGGCAATGTTACTTTAAATCTTTCGGTCGCCGAAGAATTGTTTTATAAAATTTTGGGCGAAGTTTCAGGGTTTGAAATTGAAAACGACGAGGGATTGGTTTCTCTTATAAAAAATCTTGCGCAAGTTAAAAAAGAATATGACAAAATTTCCTTTGCATTACATCAAGTAAGAGAAAATGGTTATGGCATAGTTTCTCCCGAAATTGACGAGCTTTCTCTTGCCGAGCCTAAAATTGTAAAACAGGGTGGTCGTTTTGGTGTTAAGCTCAAGGCTTCTGCTCCGTCTATACATATGATACGAGCCGACATTGAAACCGAGGTGAGTCCCATTGTGGGGAGTGAAAAGCAAAGCGAAGAGCTTGTCCATTATCTTCTTGAAGAATTTGAAAGTGACCCTTCAAAAATATGGGAGTCAAATATTTTTGGCAAATCACTATATGAGCTTGTAAATGAGGGTATGCACAATAAGCTTTCAAGAATGCCTGATGCTGCAAGATTTAAGCTCAAAGAAACTCTTCAGCGAATTATAAATGAGGGGAGCGGCGGTTTAATTTGTATCATTCTCTAAATGTTCGTTTGAGCGTAATTTTTCTTGCTCTATTAATGTGTTGCTCTTGCTCTCTTTCAAAGCCTCGCATAAATATTTCAGAAAACAACTATGAAAATGATATAGCATCGGTGTCGTTACAAATACCTGAATTTAAAAATCTTGGCAACTCTGATTTTGAAGACAAATTAAATAATTCTTATAAAGCTCTTATAAAAAAACAAGAAGAAGATTTTTTATCAAAATGCGAAAACTCTTCTTTAGAAAATGATAAGTGTATTTTGACTCTTGCGCAAGATGTCGAGATGAACTCTGCCAATCTTATAAGTGTAGTAGGAGAACTATATTCTTATACTGACGGAATTCATGGTAGCAGCGCAAGAATTGTAAAAAATATTGACGTTTTAAATTGTGTGGAATTAAAGCTTTCAGATTTGTTTTCTGATGAATCTTACGAAAATCTTCTTAATCGCGAAATTGACGAACTTTTAGAAGAAAACCCTGAGCAATACCACGATCTTTGGGAAAAGCCTATAATTTCCTCCATGCATCAGGAATATTTCTATTTTTCAAATGATGGTTTAGTAATTTTCTTTCCTCCTTATGAGCTTTCCTACTACGCACGAGGATTTGTGGAATTTTGTATTCCCTATTCTGAACTCTCGGGATATTTAAAGGAAGAATATAAATTTTTAGTACATATGTAATTTTAATATTTGAGTTATATAAACTAAACGCACAGAGATTTTTTAATCTCTGTGCGTTTAGTTTTGATTAGTTATTCCTCATCAATATATATATTTCCCGACTGATAACAACTGTTTTTTAAACATTTTAAATGACAAAACACTTGCTGATCTTCTTGTTCTTCCTCTTTTTCCCAATTTGTAGTAATTAATAAAGATGTTACTTTTTCCTCATCTTTATTGATTTGCCGCAAAAAATACATTGAAATTCACTTATTTTGAATAGCAGTTCGTTAATAAGTTCCAATGTTTTAGTTTTAACAAATTGCATAAATAAAGAATTATCAACATCCTCATCAAAAATTAATGATTCAAGAACACTTAATGCAATTACTTCATTTGCATACTCATCATCTAATTCAAGCAAATTTTCAATATAATCAAATGCTTTAAACAACAATGGTTCATTTTTTATAATTAGTTGTTCCTTTAAAAAAGGCACAAACACATCTGCATAAATAACATGAGAGCCGGTTTCATCGCCATCTTGCCAAGATGTTTCTTCATAATATATATCGCAAATTTCAGGTATAGCTTCTATTAATTTTAAGTTAAGTTCTTTGCTTATCATTGTATTTTCCTTTCAATAAAAAATGCCATTATATTAATAATTTTTATACATTTTATTGTCCGAAAGTGCCTTAATCATTTCCAAAAAATCTTCACTTGAAAAACTTTTATCATCTTCATCTAAAGTTTCAAGTGCTGACATAACACTTGCAATGGCATCTTCTTCGGCTAAATTATATTCAAACAAATCAGTAAACCAAACAACATTAACCCAATCCAACAACTCTTTCGTACTTGTTTTACCACAAATATATTGCTCTATTAAAAATATCACATTTTTTGCATATACTTTTTCGGGATTTTTAATTTCGCAATTGTAAAGATTTTCTCCGTATTGTTTTTTCAATTGTTTTAAAGTTGTTTTGTTTTCCAAAAATTCTTTTAATATTTTACTCATATTAATCCTTTCTTATATCACTCGGACCATTATTTTTTTGCAACCATTTTTTAATGCATCGTTTAACCAAGAGCAAATAAGTTCATAAACTTCTCTTGTTTCTTTGTAATCAAACTTTCTATTTTCATAGATTTTCAAATCATCTATATACTCTTGTAAGTCTGTTATAATAGCTTCTCCATCGTCATCAAAAGCACCCTCGCATTGATGATAGTCTCTTGTGAACCCATGCCAGCCTTTACCATCTAGGGATGGATCTCTAAATATGTCGTCAAAAAATCCATCCCAAATGTGCAATGTTTCCATATTCTCATCATTTGTTGAAAATTCTATTTCTGGTTCATCTTCATACCCCTCATAAAATTTGTAATTATCAATCTTTCCAATGTCCATTATCTAAGCACTCCTTTTGTTTTTTTGTTGCTGTTCCATTTTGCCTTGCTGTTATTGCGTTTTTCCAATCCTGTTTAGAAATCCATTTGTTTTTTCCGACTAAAACTTCTTCTTTTTTTGGTCGTGCATTTTTTCCATAGCCAACACCAAAACTTTTGCGTTCAACAACCCAAGATGTCCCTTGGTTTTTAGGTGCATTAGGTGTCCGTGTGTGCCAGCGACTTGTATATTTGTAATCTCTTGATTCCCATGTATATTTAATTTGAGAATATCCATTTTTAGCTTGAACTTGTGTTGTGGCTTTTTTAGGTATTTTAATTGGTGAACGTTTAGCAATGGTACTTGCTTTTTTACTCAAAGTTCCAATGTCCGTCGCCTTATTTGCAACCTTGGCAGCATCAGCTACATTATCAGCCATTTTTTACAAGCTTTGCAACATCTGCAACCTCTCCCACAACTAGTATGGCTCCGAACAAATCAAGTCCTGCTGCAAGGTAATCTTCTCTTGCTAAATCGACCGGTATAGCTGCTAAATCTGCAACGGTATCAACTTTCGAGGCAGTAAATTTTAATGACTTTTTATTTGCACAGATTTAGCATAAATAATCATCTCATAACACGAGTTTTTAATATCGTTAAAAGCAACAATTTTAACTCCTTTTCCTGAAAGTACTTCAAATTTGATAATTTCATCACTGTTAAGAACAAATTCCGGAACGATAATATCAGAAATGTTTTCAAAAATTAAAGAAATCATTGATGTTTCTTCTTTTTCATCATACCACGCTTGCTTCCAATTACAAAGATCAATTTCCAAAATTATATTGTTGTGTTCTTTGTCATGGATAAATCTTTCCAACAAGCTATCGTGAAAATCATATTCATTTAATATTTCAATTTTTGCCATTAAAACATCCTCCTTTATGGTAATATATGTGATGCTTTTGAATTTTTGGATACAGGAAATCCATTTTTGTCTAAATAATAATCGTACTTATTTTTTGAATTAGGGTTTAATATATGATAATGGTCTTTCCCTTTATAACCACTAGCCCCTTTTTTCCTTGGTCAAATCTAATTGTAAGGCCATCTTTTTTGAAGGTTTTTGATGTAGTATTTTTCTTCATTGCCGTTGGTGTAGTTTCTTTCCAACCGCTACTTTTTAATTTTGATGGTGATTTAGGTAATTTCGGCATTTTAATGACTGGTTTTCCAATGTCCGTCGCCTTATTCGCAATCTTGGCAGCATCAGCTACATTATCCGCCATTTTTACAAGCTTTGCAACATCTGCGACCTCTCCCACCTCTCCCACAACTGGTATAGCTCCGAACAAATCAAGTCCTGCTGCAAGGTAATCTTCTCTTGCTAAATCGGCTGGTATTGCTGCTAAATCAACTAACGGTATCAATTACTGGTATTAAAGAGGCTATGGTAAGAAAATCACTTATTGAATCTAATACGCTGCCGCCATTTGCACCTTTTGTGTTTCCAAAATTTCGTCTTGCACTTCCTCGCATTAAGCAGTCACCT